>JAZSAC010000086.1:0-4547 GCA_045601645.1 Acutalibacteraceae bacterium
GTATTATATAATAAAAAATCGCAAATATTTGATAAATTCAAACAGACAATTATTAATGTATAAGTATATTAGAGTATTTTTATATTATTATATTAGAAATAGCAGGTGAAATGTGATGGATATTAACAAATATAACAAAAAATCAAATATGAAAACATTTCAAGTGCTTTTTGATAGAGGCGTAAAGGTTACTTTATTATCTAAAATTGATTCTACAAATAATTATTGCAAAAAATTAGCCAAGGAATCGAATAATAACGAACATTTGATTGTGGCAGATACCCAAACCGCAGGCAGAGGAAGAATGAATAGAAATTTTTATTCTCCCGAGCAAACGGGATTATATATGTCTTATATGTATATATCTAAAACATCAGTTGCTGATAATCTTGCTGTCACAGCGGCAGCGTCGGTTGCCGTTGCTGAGGCTATTGAAGAATTAACTGCTTTTAAACCTAAAATTAAATGGGTAAATGATATATATATTAAAGGCAAAAAGGTATGTGGTATTTTAACCGAATCAGTAATTGGAAAACAAACACACATTATTATAGGTATAGGTGTAAATCTTACCACAGAGGTTTTTCCGTCTGAAATTGCGGAAACAGCTTCGTCAATAGGTGATGTTAACAGAGATATATTAGCGGTTAAAATAATAGAGAACTTAAAAAAATATATAGACGAATTACCGCAGAGAACCTTTTTGGAAGAATATATAAAACGTTCTCTTGTGTTTGGTAAAATGGTAAAATATTCTAAACAAGGCAAGGTTTTTGAAGGCAAGGTGATTGATATTGACCGTGACGGTGCTTTGAAAATTTTAAAAGCAGACGGTAGCTACGATATGCTTAATACAGGTGAAATTTCGTTAAGAATAATATAAAAAAAGACGGCAAAGCCGTCTTTTTTATTGTGCGACTGAATCTATAAGCCGGGTTCTGTATTAGACGACTATCTTTCTTGACAACATGTTACCATGTTGTTCACGCCATCTTTCACGGCACATCGGGCAAATGTATTGCCGTAGCTGATGTTGCTTCGGATAGGGTTTACAGGGCTGTACAGTTTCCTGCCAGCCGGTGAGCTCTTACCTCGCCTTTCCACCCTTACCTTACAAATGTAAGGCGGTATATCTCTGTTGCACTTTCCCTAAGGTCACCCTCGGCGGCCGTTAGCCGTTATCCTGCCCTATGAAGCCCGGACTTTCCTCAGGAGTATACCTCCCGCAGCCGTCTGACTCACTCGCAAATATAGTTTACCATGTTTTTCTGTAAAACGCAAAGGTTTTTTATAATTAAAACAGTTGACCGAATGTTTTATAGATGATAAAATATTATTAAATGTATTATGGGAGTGGAAAAAGCAACTGAAAATATTAAATAGTTTTAAAAGCAACCGAAAGAAAACAATATTATATGTTGTAACGGTAATAGTTTCGGCGTTACTGTTGCTGATAGGAAATAAAATTACATTCACTAATGGTACTATGTTTTTAGGTGGATATGATGATGGTGCCAGTTCTGCAACTGTTTCTGAAATTTTATCTCAAAAAAGCGAGACAGCATTTACAGATGGTGAACATGTAGGAATAGATACCAATATTGAATTTAAGTGTGTTATTACAAGCGGAAAGCTAAAGGGCGAAACTGTTATTGCCAAAGAAAGTATTTCTGCTTATGATGCAGTGCCCTTAAAACCGATTGAAGTCGGTGATAAAATATTCATAATAAACGGTATAGATGATTTAGGCGAAGCTAATGGGTGGTATATGTATGATTATGACCGTACATTACCGTTGTGGGCTTTGGGTATAATTTTCATTGCATTTGTATTGTTTTTAGGAAGGTTTAAGGGTATAAATACGTTAATTTCTTTAAGCTTTACATTTGCAGCGGTTTTTTTGGTATTTTTACCATCGGTTCTATCAGGGTATAACATTTATTTTTGGTCTATTTTAACCTGTATATATATAATTGTTATGACGCTTATAATAACAGAGGGTTATAATAAAAAGACGCTTTCTGCAACAATTGGCTGTTCAAGCGGTGTTATTGTTGCCGGCGGTCTGAATTTTATAGCAACAAAATTTTTACATTTATCGGGAGTTACAGGTGATGAAACCATATATATAATGCAAGATTTCAAGATAGATTTAAATGCACTGATTTTTGCAGGTGTAATTTTAGGTTCTGTTGGTGCGGTTATGGACGTTGCGGTTTCTATTTCATCATCTTTAAAAGAATTGCATGAGCAGGTTGAAAATCCAACGTTTTATTCACTTGTAAAATCAGGAATGACAATAGGCAGAGATATTATGGGGACAATGGCGAACACCTTGGTGTTGGCGTATATAGGAAGTGAATTGTCAGCAACTATTTTGCAGGTGGCTTACAGTAGCTCATTAACAACTCTTTTAAGTCGTGAAAAAATCGTTGTTGAAATATTGCAGGCGTTAGTAGGAAGCATTGGAATATTGCTTACCATTCCGCTTACTGCTGTAATAAGCTCAGCGCTGTATACAGGCAGGTTCAAAAGCGAAAGGAAGGATCGCTATTATGTAGAAGACAAAAAAGAACCGAGCCTGTTTGAGAGAATGAATGATGAGGAGTAATAAAAGGCATTATAAAAATTAACCGTAATTATTGAAATGATTGTTTTATGCAAATGTTTTAAAAAGTATGAAAAATGCACAAAAACATATATAAAATTGTGATATTTATATTGACAAAGGAATAATTGATACATTATAATATAGAAAAATGTTGAATACATTTTTATATATTAAAAAGTGGGAGGAAATTTTATGAAACGAATTTTAGCACTTGTTCTCTGTGTTTTCATGGCAGTGGGGTTGTTGGCTGCCTGCGGTGAAAAACCGGCAACGTCTACTAATCCCGGTGATAGCAGTGTTGATACAAACTTAATTTCAACCGAAAAGGTTACATATATTGATGCTGACGGTGAATCGGTTTATAGCGTAGTACGCCAAAGAGATGATTCTGATATAACACCGATTGCATCAGAGGTAAATAAGCAGCTGAAGTCCATACTTGGCATCCAAAAAACGAAAATAATTTTTGATGGCGATGTTGAGGCTAATGCCGATGCTTATGAAATTCTTGTGGGTAATACCAATCGTCCTGAATCTCAGCAGGCGATAGACTATCTTTTCTCTACCGGAAACGGCAGAAAAGGTGACTATATAATCTGCACAATCGGTAAAAAGATTGTTATTAACGGCATAGGTGCCGTTGCAATTTCCGAAGCTGCTAACTATTTTATTTCAAAATATATAAATAAAGACGGTATTGAGGGCGGAATTAACTATATTTACTCTGCAAAGGGTGATTATAAGGATATAACAATTAACGGTGTTAATATATCCAAATTTAATTTTGTTCGAGATAATACCAGTCGTTCTTGGCTTATTCAAGAGGAAATAAGAAAGGCTCAGGAATATATAACAAACACATCGGGCTTTGTTGCTAATCTTTTAGAGGATACGAAAACCCAAGAGGGTGAGTATGAAATATTAGTAGGAAACACCAATCGTCCCGGAACAAAACAGCTCACCGATTATGATGAGTATGAGATTTTAATTTCAGGTAAAAAGGTATACATATTAGGTGGAAGCACCTATGCTGTTCAGGTTGGTGTTACCGAGTTTGCTAAGATTTTAACCAAAAATACAATAACCGATGCCGACTCTAAAAAAGGCTCTTATGCGGCAACTATAGCAGGCTATGACTCAAAAACTTATTATCGTCATGTTTGGGGAGACGAGTTTAACGAGGCTACATTAGACCTGGATAAAAAATGGGATACATTAGAGGAAGAAAACTATTATAAAACTGGAGCAGGCTACGTTGGTGGGTACGGAAAGAACGGTCCTGTTGATATGTTTGCAAATGATGAGACCGTTGGTATGCAAGATGGAAGTCTTATAATGCGCGCCTTTTATAGAGGCGAGGGCCAAGGATATCTTCATTTTTGGGGTGTCGATTCTTGGAGTTCTATGAGATACTATAAAGGTTATATTGAAATGCGTGCAAGGGTTGCTGATGGAAAAGGCATATATACCGGTTTCTGGCTATATGGTACTAATCTTCCCGGAGAATCACCTTTAATAAAAGGTGAACTGGAAATAGATATTTTTGAAAGCCTTGGAGTTCCCGGAAACCAAGAGGCAAATGTTCATTACTTTAACAGATATGACCTTTCTTCTACGGGACATTATACGGTTGGCAGTAAAATGGGCGATAGAAAATATACCTTACCTGAAGGCACATTATTTGACCAATATCGTACAATAGGCTGTCTGTGGACTGATGATAAGATTGAGTGCTATTATGACGGTCAACTTTATGCTCAGATGGAAACAAATGACTTTTTTGTTAATAAATATTTGTCTGTTAGAGCTTGTTTAAATGTAGGTTGGGGCGGACGCACCTTACCTGCTGCTGATATTAAGTGGCCTGTTGAAATGCATGTAGACTATATACGCTTGTATCAGGTTGACGGAGATGCAATAAAATTGTATTAAAATA
>JAZSAC010000087.1:0-2923 GCA_045601645.1 Acutalibacteraceae bacterium
GCTTTTTTCTAAAGCAAAAAAGCACAAAACCCAAAACCCTTGGAAACAAAGGATTTTTTGAAGGAGAAGAGAAACAAATGAAACTAGGTATGGTAGGATTGCCAAACGTAGGAAAATCCACACTTTTTAACGCTATAACAAACGCAGGTGCGCAGTCTGCTAACTATCCCTTCTGTACAATTGAGCCGAATGTTGGCATGGTGTCGGTGCCTGATGAGAGGCTTGATAAATTAGCCGAGATGTATAAGCCTCAAAAATTCACTCCCGCTGTTATAGAGTTTGTTGATATAGCAGGTCTGGTTAAAGGTGCATCTAAAGGCGAAGGTTTGGGTAACAAATTTTTATCACATATTCGCGAGGTCGATGCTATTGTTCACGTAGTACGTTGCTTTGAAAACGACGACATTATACATGTTGAAGGCTCGGTAGACCCAATGCGCGATATTGAAACTATAAATTTAGAGCTTATTTTGTCTGACCTTGAAATTTTAGAACGTCGTCTTGACAAAGCTAATAAAGCTTGCAAGGGTGATAAATCATATCAGGTCGAGGTTGATTTTATTAAACGATTGATTTCTGAACTCGAGTCCGGAAAAACGGCCAGAGCTGTAGAGGTTAATGAGACCGAATCAGCTATACTTTCCACAATTGAACTGCTTTCATTAAAGCCGGTTATATACGCATGTAACATGAGCGAGGATGATTTTCAAAATGGCATTGATGAAAATGTGCGCTATAAAGCCGTTAAAAATCTTGCTGAAAAAGAAGGCGCCGAAACATTACCGATTTGCGCTTCTTTAGAGGCAGATATGGTTGAAATGACAGACGACGAAAAGAAAATGTTTTTAGAAGAATTAGGACTTGACAGTTCTGGTCTTGACCGCTTAATTAAAACCTGTTATTCCCTGCTCGGACTAATTTCTTACCTAACGGCAGGAAAACCCGAGGTTAGAGCGTGGACTATAAAAAAAGGCACAAAAGCTCCAGGTGCTGCAGGTAAAATACATTCCGACTTTGAAAAAGGCTTTATCCGTGCCGAAGTTGTATCTTATAATGACCTAATTTCATGCGGTAATGATGAAAAAGCTTTAATTTTAGCAAAAGAAAAAGGCTTGGTAAGAAGCGAAGGTAAAGAATACATAATGCAAGACGGCGACATTGTTCATTTCTTATTTAACGTATAATTATAAAACAAAAATGCTCAGTACAGAAATCGACTTTCTGTGCTGAGCTTTTTTTATACTACAATAAAATCCTTAATATCGGCAAACATTTTTTCACCGATGCCGTTTACATTCATTATATCCTCAATTTTTTCAAACCCGCCGTTTGCCTCACGATACTCAATAATCGATTCAGATCTCTTTTTACCTATGTTTGGCAATGCATCCAACTGCTCAATTGTGGCGGTATTTATATTAACTTTTTCGGTGAAATAATCACTTGTTTTATTATCACTGCTGTTATTTAAATATGCTTGTTTGGAAACGGTTTTATACTGTAATGATATTTGGTCCGAACTGCTACTTTCATTATCTGTTTTATTTTGATTTTTTGCAAAAACAACTATAATAAGTGCGAACACCAAAAACATTACAAATAAAATAATCTTTTCAACTGCCGTTGTTTTATTAGACATAAACCCACCCCCCATTATAAGAGGACAGATGCAACTGCATCTGTCCTTAATATCAATCAAGAATATATATTTTTACCTCTCTTACACCAAAAGCATAACCTGCACTGGCACTATTAAACCTTAAATCTACAATTCTTTTGTTACTACCTGTATAATTCACGAAACCTCCTGTATCAGCCGCTATTGCATATCCATAAACATATTTACCGTCACTGGATACAATATACATTTTAGTACCATAAGGAATTTCTTTTGGATTAACAGCAACATACCCAGGTTTTGCTTTAACACCGGTTGCAGTCCCCGTACCTTGCCAATAAGCCGACGCCTTACCGGTTAAAACATTTGCATAGCTTACAGGAATACCGTTTTTATCAAGCTCAATAGGTTTTGCCGGTTTAATTTCAGAAATACATTTTACATCATCACTGGTTTGAACGGCATTTGCCGAATTGTAAGCAACTCTTGTACCTATTCTTTCAATACGATTTACAGGCTTTACGGTAACAGTCTCACTCTGTTTTTCTTTAGAAACAACAATTCCGTTTATCATTTTTACAGAATAAACTATTTCCTTCTCACCTTTTTTTCCTGCTGTAACCTTAGTTTCACCTTTTAAAAGGTCACTTGTATATACCTTTTTTGTGGTATAAGAAACCGATTCTTTAACAGTTTCTTCAACATAAGACACAACAAACTGTGGAACATTGCATGTTCCGTCATTAATAGGTAGCTGTGCCGTGTTTTGATTTAATAGCTCAAATCTACCAAAATCAAAGGTGGTACTGACGTTTGTAGTACCGTTATAATCATCATTATTACGGTCAACCGTTATAATTGTACTGTTACCGCCATAAGTGCTCGAAAGCATGTCGCTTTCATCAAGCACAACGCCTGCCTGTTTTACGACATTATTCATATTGTTATTTGACGACACAAGAAAATAAACCTTATTTCCATCAACAACCTCATAATTATTGAGCATAGCATTACCTAAAGCTATTGAAACAACCGTTGCTATTCCCAATGAAATACGTAACAACATTTTTGAAGATAGCTTACCAACCAATGCTTTTACTTTATTTAACATACAACTCTCCGTTCGTGAATATTATTTTGAATTAAAATAACTAAAACTATAATTCAAACGCCGGTATTAAAACCGTTTATATAATTATTCTACGCCAAAAAATGTAACGTCAATACCAATTATAAACAAAAGCAACAATAAGTCAACCCCATATTGTGCATAACCATTGTGCAAAATGACGAAAACAGTCATCT
>JAZSAC010000088.1:0-6046 GCA_045601645.1 Acutalibacteraceae bacterium
ACTTTTTGATTTTTATTATTTTAAACAATATTTATACAAAATACTTTTTTATTTTTAATTCATACGTAACTGTTCACATATTAGTAAATATTTAATTGTATTTTATACAAAAAAACAAGCCTTTCATTTTTTTAAATTTAATAAGGCTTGTTTTATTACTTTTTAAATTTTTCAGGCAATTTGAAAACACGAATGCTAAAATAAAGCACAACAATTTCAATCGCAGACATTATAATTGTTTGTAATAACCGCCAATAAACTGTCGGAAATACCGGCATCCCATATTGAATTTTAAGTGCGAGTGTAATCAATATAAGACCGCATAAAAATTGTGTCAAAACTACTGATAAAGAAATTTTAAACATGCTTTTTGTATTATGCAACAATAATCCAAAAATCAAACCGCTTAGGGTATTTACCGCTAAAATCAAAGGTGAAAAGCCTAATCCCGCAAACAGTGCTTGAAGTAAATCACCCAAAAACGCAACCAAAGCACCTCCCAAAGCACCATACAAATTCCCCGCTATTGCCACAACAAAAAAAACGGGCGAAATCTTTATAAACATTCCGACCCTTACTGTCAGTCCGGAAGGAAAAACACCTGCACATAATGCAGCTATTGCCGATAGCATACCTAAAACAGCTATCATACGCACACTGTTTTTGCTTTTACTGTTCAAATAAAAATCCTCCTTCTTATTCCATCGTCGTTGAAATAATAAGGAGGCTTGCATTACTTCTTACTATAACAGCGGGATGCGAAATCGTTACCGCAGACTTTCGTCCTTCGTCCGTAAGGCAACTCCCCGTCCTCACGGCACTTCACGCACCGATTTCTACTCTGTTTTGGCAGATTTTCTACCATAGATTTATAATATATACCAGCTTAGGATATTTGTCAACAATTTTTTACTTAATTGAAACACCTATGTTATCGGTTTTCGGATATTTATTTTCATAACTGCCCAAATAATCATTAACCTGAATCAATCCTTCACTCACAATTTTCATTGTTCTTTCATAAGACTTTTTAGCATTGTCTTCACTGGCATCAGTTAAATCAAATTCAGTTTTCCAATCCTCAATGCTACTATCAAGAGGTATTATTTGATATATCTTTTTTCCGGTAGCCTTACGAGTAAACATATTAACCCATGTCGGCAATAAATCAGCCTTTTCCATGACAACCGTACCATCACTATACTTTGCAAAAGTAACACTGAAAAGAACACCGTCTTCTGTATGACCGGTTTTAAGGTTCATCCTCTCCTTGCGCTGATTTGAAACAGCATTTCCTAAAGAATAAATGCACACTGTTTTATGAGTGGCATCCTCCTCACTTGTCAACAATTCTACAGGTTGAACAACGTGTGGGTGACCACCGGCAATAACATCTATTCCTAAATTACATAGCTTTTGAGCAATTTCATTTTGCTGCTTATTTTCTGTAATCTGATATTCATCGCCCCAATGTATAAATAACACAATGGCTTCAGCACCGTCCAACTTCATTTGAATCAGCTGTTGGGATAAGGTTGAATATAAAGCATCAAGCTCCTTATAATTAAACGTGTTAACAAGACCTTTTGCATCGCCACTTAAAGGTATACCGTTTAAAGATACCTCATCTATATCATCATCGGTTTCATAAGTATAGCAAAGCATTCCAATATTAATATTATTGATTTCTTTAACAATATATCTTTTTTCGCTTGCTTCTTTAACAACTCCCAAACGGTCAAGACCTTTATTATCAACAACCTCTAAAGTACGCATCATACCTTTTAAGCGAGTGTCGTAAGCATGATTGTTTGCCGTCAACAACATATCAAACCCTGCCGTTTTCGTAGCATCTACAATACTGTCGGGACAGTTGAATTGTGGGTATCCACTATACTTATACCCGTCTTGATTGCCACGGAGAGTGGTTTCAAGATTAGCAACAGCATAATCAACATTTGAAACATATTTAGAAAAATATGTGAAAATATCATCAAAATTGTATTTTCCGTCATCAAGCAGAGCATTATTAAAAATCGGACTGTGCATTAGAAGGTCACCTGTTGCAGCAACCGTTGCTGTAGAAACTTTGACAATAGGTTTAGGTTCATCAACCTTTGATACAACCGAAGAGGTAACATTAGAATTTGTATTATTTGGTGATACATTTTCAAAATATTGAATAACAGCAACCGATAACACAGCAACGGCGACAACTATTATAATTGATACCACCGCTGTTAATACATTTTTCAACACTCTGTTTTTATTATCTTGAAACACGCAAGACACCTTCCTAACAAATATTTACAATTATTGATTTTATTTTATATGATTATACCACAAAACCCGCGCTTTTACAACAAAAAAATAGCCATTCCCTTAACTAAGTATCAATAAGGAATGGCTATTTTGAAATCAGAAATCAAGCTTTGAACGAATAAAATCATTTAATGTATCTATTGAAACTCGTGTTTGTTCCATAGAATCACGTTCACGTATAGTAACACAACCATCCGTTTCACTTTCAAAATCATAAGTGATGCAGAAAGGAGTGCCTATTTCATCTTGACGGCGGTATCTCTTGCCGATAGAACCTGCATCGTCAAAATCAACCATAAACTCTTTAGCAAGCTTACTGTAAACCTCACCGGCCTGCTCGCTTAGTTTTTTAGACAAAGGAAGAACAGCAGCCTTAAACGGTGCTAATGCAGGATGTAACCGCAAAACAACACGAACATCATTTTTCTCGGCATCGATAATCTCTTCGTCATAAGCCTCACACAAGAAAGCTAACAACACACGGTCACAGCCTAGTGACGGCTCAACAACATAAGGAATATACTTTTCATTAGTTTCGGGGTCAAAATACTCTAAACTTTTACCGCTTGCTTCTTGGTGGCGACCTAAATCATAATTGGTACGGTCGGCAATTCCCCAAAGTTCACCCCAACCAAACGGGAACATAAACTCGATATCGGTGGTGGCTTTTGAATAGAAGGAAAGCTCTTCTTTTTCATGGTCACGCATACGAATATTTTCTTCTCTGATGCCAAGTGACAGCAACCAATTTTTGCAATAGTCTTTCCAATAATAGAACCACTCTAAGTCGGTATCAGGCTTACAGAAAAATTCACATTCCATCTGTTCAAATTCACGTGTGCGGAATATAAAATTACCGGGAGTGATTTCATTACGAAAAGATTTGCCAACCTGGCAAACACCGAACGGAAGCTTTTTACGGGTTGTTCTCTGAATATTTGCAAAATTAACAAATATTCCTTGTGCTGTTTCAGGGCGCAGATAAACCTCGTTCTTAGCATCTTCGGTAACACCGATAAAGGTTTTAAACATAAGGTTGAATTTTCTGATATCGGTAAAATCCGATTTTCCGCAATCGGGGCAAACAATACCGTTTTCTTTTATATAATCCGCCATTTGCTCAAAGGTCATACCTTCTGCACGGCCCCCGAAATCCTCAATAAGCTTATCGGCTCTATGACGTGCATGACATGCCTTACAATCCATCAATGGGTCTGAAAATCCACCCACGTGACCGCTTGTAACCCATGTTTCAGGATTCATAATTATAGCAGAATCAAGACCTACGTTATATGGTGATTCCTGAACGAACTTTTTAAACCATGCCTTTTTAACATTATTCTTCAATTCCACACCCAACGGACCGTAATCCCAACTATTAGAAAGTCCGCCGTAAATTTCAGAACCAGCATATACAAAGCCACGTCCTTTAGCCAAAGCAACAACTGTATCCATACTCTTATCCTTGTTAAGCATAAACTACCTCCACCACAAATAACATATACAATTCAGTATATTACTTTTTGTGTTTTTGTCAAGTGATTAATTGATTTTTAGATTTTACTGCACAATATACTTTTAAGCCGATTCAACTTGATAAAACCTACTGCCTGTTGACTTTTCAATTCGGTTACAGTATAATATTTTAAGGTATATAGCAAGGTGATTTATCACTTTACAACAAAGTTTTAAAATACCAAAACCTTAGTTTGAGAAAGGTGTGGTTGAATGTATATACTTGCAAAATTTCGTAATACAATAATGTTTTTTTTAAAATTAAGTGTTCTGGCGGTACTGACTACCGCATTTTTAGGTGTATGGCAAACATATTATCGCGAAGCCATGTTCGGAAATTTGGGTGACTTTGTTGTTATCGGTGGATATTTAATTGTCCTAACCACTTTCGCACAAATTTACGATGGTTTTAAAGTTGGAATAATGCGTTTACACGAACTTGTGTATAGCCTTTCACTATCAGCTTTTTTTGCCAACACCGCCATCTATGTTGTGCTTTGTCTTATTGCACGTAAAGTGTTAAATCCAATTGCACTGATAACATTATTTGTCTCACAAATTTTTATTTTAATAACACTTATGTATTCATTAAGCAAAGTTTATTTTACTCTTTACAAAGCACGCAGTGTTTTGGCAATTTTCTCGTTAGAAAACCGCAATGATATAATTAAAAAAATATCAATCATCAAAGAACGCTTTGTACTTGCAAAGGGTATAACAAGCGATAAAGATATAGCAGAAATAAAATCCGAAATCGACCGTTATGAAACAATTTTAATATGTGATTTTAATGCCGAATTAAAGGCTGAAATTTTAAAATATTGTTATGCCTGCAATAAAAGAATATATATGCTTCCCTCCTCCTCTGATACTATCATAAATGGAAGTTATCAGGTTCAGGTGTTTGATACGCCGGTTCTGTTTCTTCATAACGGCGGTTTATCAATGGAGCAACGAATCATTAAAAGAACACTTGATATTATTATTTCCAGCCTTGGTATTATACTGCTGAGCCCCATAATGTTGATTGTTGCAATTGCTATAAAATTATCAGACGGCGGTCCTATCATATTTAAACAAGAACGTATTACCCGAAATCAAAAGACCTTTAATATTTATAAGTTTCGCTCTATGAAGGTAAACGACGGAAGTGAAATTAAAAAAACTACAGTTAATGATGACCGTATTACTCCGGTAGGTAAGCTTATAAGACCGTTGAGAATAGATGAACTGCCTCAATTATTCAATATTTTATTCGGTGATATGTCAATTGTAGGGCCTCGTCCCGAAATGACCGAATTGGTTGAAGACTACTGTGCAAAATTGCCTGAATTTAATCTGCGCCATAAAGTAAAAGCCGGATTAACGGGGTATGCACAACTCTACGGAAAATATAATACAACGCCTCAAAACAAACTTAATATGGATATTCATTATATCGAAAACTATTCTATATTGGAAGATATAAAACTAATTGCACTGACTATTAAAATACTTTTTGTACGAGAAAGCACCGAAGGCTTTAAAGAAACCGATAGCAAGCTTTCAAATACAAATAATAACGAATAATTATGGGAGGTTTGTTTATGGATAAAACACTAGTTGTTATGGCGGCCGGTATGGGAAGCCGTTTCGGAGGATTAAAGCAGGTTGCCGCCGTTGGACCTAACGGCGAAGCTATTCTTGATTTTTCGGTTTATGATGCAAAAAAAGCCGGTTTTACAAAGGTCGTTTTCGTCATCAAGCATGCTATAGAAAAAGAGTTCAAAGATACTGTTGGTAAGCGTGTTGAAAAGGTTTTACCGGTTGAATATGTTTTTCAAGAGTTGAATGCTCTTGAAAACGGAATGGTGGTTCCTAACGGCAGAGAAAAGCCTTGGGGTACCGGACATGCTATTCTTTGTTGTAAGAATGTTGTTAAAACTCCCTTTGCTGTTATAAATGCTGACGATTTTTACGGTGCTTCGGCATTTAATAAAATTTCGGAAGGACTTGATTGTACCGACAACTATTGTATGGTCGGTTTTAAGCTTATTAACACCGTTACCGAAAACGGCTATGTTTCCAGAGGTGTTTGTTCTGTTGACAACGGTTATTTAACCAATGTTGATGAGCTCACTAAAATTGATAGTAATTGCAACTACCCTAAAGAAGATGGTACAACAGGACATCTCTCACCTGACACCATTGTTTCTATGAATATGTGGGG
>JAZSAC010000089.1:0-4616 GCA_045601645.1 Acutalibacteraceae bacterium
ATTAACGGAAATCATTTTCCCGATTTAATAAAATCACTTAAGGAAACCGATTATTATATGTCTTTTGCTGATTTTGACGACTACTGTGCGGCACAACAAAAGGCTTCAGAGCTTTATAATCAATCAGATGTTTGGAACAAAATGTCAATTAAAAATATTGCAAATGCGGGAATTTTTTCTGCTGACCGTTCAATTTATGATTATGCCACAAAAATTTGGAATACAAAGCCTATAAAATAACTATTGCATTTATTAACAATTTTCGAATATAATGAATTATTAGTTAAGGAGGTTTTTGTATGTTTAAAGAAATAACTGCGAAAAATATTAAAGATAACCTTATAAGCGCAATCGCTGATGAATATATGTTAATCACTGCAGGAAACAAAAGCGCTTACAACATGATGACTGCCTCTTGGGGCTTCGCAGGTGAAATGTGGGGTAATGACTGTTGTATGGCGGTTATACGTCCTCAACGTTACACCATGGAATTTGTTGATAAAAGTCCGTTATTCACACTAAGCTTTTACGGAGATAACAAAGAAATTCATAAAATATGTGGCAACAAGTCAGGTCGAGATTGCAACAAAACCGAGCTTACGGGACTACATCCGATTTTTGATGAAAACAGCGTATATTTTGATGAAGCAAGAATGGTGCTTGTTTGTCGCAAACAATATGTTCAAAAAATGGAAGCTGATTGTTTTATTGACAAAGAGGTTTTGCGTTGGTATCCTAATAATGACCTTCATTATATGGTAATCGGTAAAATTGAAAAGGTTTTAATAAAAGAATAATTACTAAAATAAAGCAAATAACTAAAAACCCGTTTGCAACCTAGGTTGCAAACGGGTTTTATTTTATAATTATTTACCGTAGAGTTCTTGGAGCTTTTCAAGATGTTCTCTTGCTGCTTTTGAACTTTCGGCAGCTTTTTCAAACAGCTCTTCTGCCCGTTCGGGGAATGAACGGGTAAGAGATGAATAACGTGCTTCACCGAGAATAAACTCTTTATAATCTGCAGTAGCAGGCTTAGAATCAATGCTGAACGGATTCTTGCCCTCAGCTTTCAAAGCAGGGTTGAAACGGAACATATTCCAATATCCGCAATCAACAGCCTTCTTCATTTCTTTCTGGCAATTTACCATACCGCCCTTGATTGAATGCATCTCGCAAGGAGAATAAGCAATGATGATTGATGGACCCTTATAAGCTTCTGCTTCTTTAATGGCCTTTAAGGTCTGGTTCTGGTCAGCACCCATAGCAATCTGTGCTACGTATACATAACCATAAGACATTGCTATCTCAGCAAGGCTCTTCTTAGCAATTGCCTTACCTGCAGCTGCAAACTGTGCAACCTGACCAATCTGAGAAGCCTTAGATGCCTGACCGCCTGTGTTAGAGTAAACCTCAGTATCAAATACCATAATGTTTACATCTTCGCCGCTGGCTAATACATGGTCTACACCACCGAATCCAATATCATATGCCCAACCGTCTCCACCGAAAATCCAAACAGATTTCTTAGAGAGATATTCTTTTTGGGCAAGAATAGCGGGTGCTGTCGGACAACCCTCTGCAGCAGCCTTTTCAATTTCGGCTACCAAGTTTTTGGTTGCTTTTGCATTTGCTTCACCGTCATCAACAGATGTAAGATAAGCCTCAGCAGCAGCTTTGAATTCAGCAGATGCCTTATCAGACTCAGCCATCTCTTTAACCTTAGCAATTAAATTATCACGTATAGCCTTTTGTCCAAGATATATTCCAAAGCCATGCTCTGCATTATCCTCAAATAAGGAGTTAGCCCATGCAGGACCATGTCCTTCCTTATTTATGGTATACGGAGAAGTAGCAGCAGGGCCACCCCAAATTGAAGAACATCCGGTAGCATTTGAAATATACATTCTGTCGCCAAACAACTGTGTTATAAGACGTGCATAAGCTGTTTCGGCACAACCTGCGCAAGAACCTGAGAACTCTAAGAGAGGACGCTTATACTGAGAAGCAATCAGATTTGCAGAAGAAGCAACTCCCTCTTTCTCGGTAACAACATCTACGCAATAGTTAAATACTTCTTGCTGTTCTAATTGTGATTCAGCAGCAACCATTGTAAGTGAATTTGTAGGACATACTCCGATACATACACCACAACCCATACAATCTAACGGAGAAACGGCAAGTGTATAAGTATATTCGGTTTTTACAATCGGCTTAGGTGCCTTCTTAGTAGCTGCAGGTGCGTTCTTAACTTCATTTGCATCAAGAGCAAACGGACGAATAGTAGCATGTGGGCAAACAAATGCGCACTTGTTACACTTAGCACACGTATCAGGATTCCACTCAGGGACGAGAACTGCTACACCACGCTTTTCATAAGCAGATGCACCCTGTTCAAATGTACCGTCAACATGCTCTACAAAGGCAGAAACAGGCAGGCTGTCACCGTCCATTTTAGAAACCGGCTTCATAATGTTATCTACCATTTTGACAAGCTTCTCTGGACCTTTTTCAACAAATTCTTCCTTATTATCGGTAGCTTTTGCCCAGCTGCTTGGAATATCAATCTTAACAAATGCAGTAGCGCCTGTATCAATAGCCTTATGGTTCATATCAACAACATCTTGACCTTTTTTGAGGTAAGATTTTGTTGCAGCATCCTTCATATACTGAATTGCATCTGCACTAGGCATAATGTCGGCAAGTGCAAAGAAAGCAGACTGAAGAATTGTATTAGTACGCTTGCCCATACCGATTTGTGCAGCAAGGTCAATAGCGTTAACAGTATAAAGTTGAATATTATTTTCAGCAATATATCTCTTTGCTTCGGCAGGCATATGATGGTCAAGCTCTTCAGCAGTCCACTGACAGTTGATAAGGAATACGCCACCCGGCTTAACGTCATTTACCATCCTGTAGCCTTTAATTACATATGAAGGGTTATGACATGCAACAAAGTCAGCCTTATTGATATAGTAAGGACTCTTAATTGGCTTATCACCGAAACGCAAGTGAGAAACGGTAATACCACCGGTCTTTTTAGAGTCATACTGGAAATATGCCTGAACATATTTGTCGGTATGGTCACCGATGATTTTGATAGAGTTTTTGTTAGCACCAACTGTACCATCACCGCCCAAGCCCCAGAATTTGCATTCCTTAGTGCCTTCTGCTGCGGTGTTAGGTGCAGCCTTTTCTTCAAGAGAAAGATGCGTTACGTCATCATTAATACCAATAGTGAAATGAGCTTTAGGCTCGTCCTTCTTTAATTCATCATATACTGCAAATATGCTGGAAGGAGGAGTATCCTTAGAACCAAGTCCGTAACGTCCGCCTATAACCTTTACACTTCTGCCTGTTGCAGCAAGAGCAGCAACTACATCAAGGAACAAAGGCTCGCCCAATGCACCGGGCTCCTTAGTTCTATCAAGAACAGCTATTTTCTTAACCGATGCAGGAATAGCCTCGGCAAGCTTTTCAGCAGAGAAAGGTCTGTAAAGGCGAACCTTAATCAAACCAACCTTCTCACCTGCGGTAGTAAGATAATCAATTACCTCTTCTGCAACATCACAGATTGAGCCCATTGCAACAATTACATTTTCAGCATCAGGTGCACCGTAATAGTTGAACAACTTATAGTCGGTACCAAGCTTAGCGTTAACCTTATCCATATATTCTTCTACAATAGCGGGAAGCTTATCGTAATATTCGTTGCAGGACTCTCTGTGCTGGAAGAAAATATCTCCATTTTCATGAGAACCGCGCATTACCGGATGCTCAGGATTAAGAGCTCTCTTTCTGAACGCATTTACAGCGTCCATATCACACATTTCCTTTAAGTCATCATAATCCCAAATTTCAATTTTTTGAATCTCATGAGAAGTGCGGAAACCGTCAAAAAAGTTTATAAACGGAACGCGACCTTTAATAGCTGCCAAGTGAGCAACTGCACCAAGGTCCATAACTTCTTGCGGGTTAGTTTCGGCAAGCATTGCGAAACCGGTCTGACGACAAGCATAAACGTCGGAATGGTCACCGAAAATGTTAAGTGCCTGAGAAGCTACGCAACGTGCTGATACGTGAAATACGCTGGGAAGAAGTTCACCTGCGATTTTGTACATATTAGGAATCATTAATAAAAGACCCTGTGAAGCTGTATAGGTGGTGGTAAGAGCACCTGCGTTAAGTGAGCCGTGAACTGTACCTGCAGCACCTGCTTCAGACTGCATTTCGGCAACGTTTACGGTTGTGCCGAAAATGTTTTTAACGCCTTGAGCGGACCATTGGTCAACATAGTCTGCCATAGGGCTGGACGGGGTAATCGGGTAGATACCTGCAACTTCTGTAAACGCATAAGATACGTGAGCAGCAGCGGTATTACCGTCCATGGTTTGTTTCATTCTTGCCATTGGTTTTTTCCTCCTAAATTATATTTTGAAATTTAGTAATTTAGTTTACCACCGTAAATAATAACACTTTTATCGCAAGATGTAAACCATTAAAATCGAAAAATTTTTGTCAAATCTGGGTTTTTATTGAGTGTTTTTTTGTATATTTTGTTAAAGTTTTATCATTTTGCCGATATAACCTCCCTTCCCGTTCTTTTTTTCTTGACACTG
>JAZSAC010000090.1:0-11448 GCA_045601645.1 Acutalibacteraceae bacterium
CGTTTGCATTGATTTTTTCAATCGCCGCATAAACTGACGGCACGGGATTTTCAACCGAAGTACCGCTACCATCACTTGTTGTGCTATAGCCGACATAATAATCATATATTTTGCTTGAATAATTATATTAAAAGTGATATAATACGAAGTGTAATTGTGTTTATTTTGTGGAATAATATCATCAGTATTCTTTGAAGGGAGATATGCTGGTGACAGCGCAGAATAATAGTAATAAAAACAATAATGACAATAATAGTGAAAATTTGTTCAATGATAACAGTTATGAGCAAATTAAAGAAACAGGTAGCATTACACCTGAAGGCAGTAAGCATAAAATATACTGCCTTACAGTTATCGGTCAAATTGAAGGTCACGGAGTTTTGCCGGATGATACTAAAACCACGAAGTATGAACATGTAATTCCGCAGTTGGTTGCCGTTGAAGAAGATAAAAGTATCGAAGGTATGATGATAATTCTCAATACTGTCGGCGGTGATGTTGAAGCAGGTTTAGCTTTAGCAGAATTAATAGCAGGAATGAGTAAACCTACTGTATCTTTGGTTTTAGGCGGCGGTCACTCAATCGGTGTTCCTTTGGCTGTTTCGGCTAAATGTTCATTTATTGTTCCTTCAGCAACAATGACTATTCATCCCGTTAGAACCAATGGGTTAGTTTTAGGTGTTCCTCAAACCTTAAATTATTTCGAACGTATGCAACAAAGAATTACTGATTTTGTTGTTAAAAATTCTAGGATTGATGCAGGATATTTTAAGTCGCTAATGATGAAAACTGATGAACTTACAACCGATATGGGTTCGGTATTAGATGGCAAAATGGCAGTTGACAGCGGCTTGATTGATAACATTGGTAGTTTATCCGACTGTATAAATCAATTATATAAGATGATAGAAAGGGCTTAATATAAGCCCATTACATATTAAAAAGATGGGAGTAAATCATGGCTACTAAAAAAGGCAAAAAGAATAATAATACTGTAGTTACGCAAAAGCATTCCACAAAAAAGCATGTAGTGTCTGTCTTAATGTTTACACTTGCATTATTACTTTTCTTTGCGGCAATAATTAAAGGTTCTGGCGGCTGGTATGGTATACATAAGTTTGTTTTAGGTACATTTGGTTTTTTTGGGTATATTGTACCTATTGTGCTTGGAGCTATTGCTGTGTTTCTTGCTATGGATAAGTTGAATGGCAGTACATTAGTTCGCTTAATAGAAACGGCATTACTTTTATTGTTTGTTGCATCGTTTGTTAATATTATTAGCATATCACCTGAGGTTGATTCATATGGTGAAGCTTTTGCTCAAAGCTGGATTAAAGGTAATTCGTCAACAGGTGTTTTTGGTACATTGCTAGGATATCCTATGTTTTTATTGTTTGATGAACCGGGTGCGTGGATAATTTGTTTGCTGCTTAGTTTTGCAACATTTATGCTTATGACCGGTACTACATTAATTGCCTTATTTAAAGCGTTAAGTAAACCTGTTAAGAAGATTGAAGAGGTTGCAGAAAATGCTTTTGTAAGTCATAAAGAAAAAATAAATATCGATATTTCATTAGATGGAGTTGAATCTAAAGAAAAGGTAGAAGGTCCTTCGATTGAAGAACAGCAAAAAGATGTTGTAAATAAATATCGTGAGTTAGATAAGGATACCGTTACTGTTGATATTAGTTCAAGCAGTAAAAAATCGGTTGAGCGTTATATCGCTGCAAAACCTAATATTTCATCAACCGCAGCAGCAGTAGCCGAACGCGCTGATGAGACTGTTGCTGATGCTATTGAAAGCAACGGCATGAATGATATTATTAATAAAGTCAATTCTAATATTGAGAACAAAGGAATTGTTTTTGAAGTGCCGAAAGGAAGCGCAGTTACCTTTTCGTCCATTGATGATGAATATAAATTCCCGCCTGTATCACTTTTATCTGAACCTGTTATTGAAAGCGGAAAAAATATTACTGCTGAGCTTGAGTCAACAGCAACACTTTTGGTCGATACACTTCGCAGTTTTGGTGTAGAATCAAGAATTATTAATATAAGCAGAGGTCCTTCTGTAACTCGCTATGAATTACAACCGGCTGCAGGTGTAAAAATCAGTAGGATAACAAATCTTTCTGATGATTTAGCTTTAAATTTAGCAACAGCTGGTGTTCGTATAGAAGCTCCTATACCAAATAAACCGGCAGTTGGTATTGAGGTACCGAATAAGGTTAACAGCATTGTTAAAATACGTGAAATTATTGATTCTCAGGCATTTTCTACCGCA
This sequence comes from Acutalibacteraceae bacterium, assembly GCA_045601645.1. GTDB lineage: Bacteria > Bacillota > Clostridia > Oscillospirales > Acutalibacteraceae > UMGS172. Next base: position 2,285 of record JAZSAC010000090.1, read on the forward strand.
AAAAGTAAGGTTGCAGTAGCACTGGGTAAAGATATTTCGGGCGAACAGCGTGTTGCTGATATTTCTAAAATGCCTCATGGACTTATTGCCGGTGCTACCGGCTCGGGTAAGTCAGTTTGTATTAACTCAATAATTATGTCCATTCTTTATAAAGCCACTCCCGAAGAGGTAAAACTGTTACTTATTGACCCAAAGGTTGTAGAATTGGGTATTTATAACGGTATACCGCATTTAATTGTTCCCGTTGTTACAGACCCAAGAAAAGCCGCCGGTGCTCTTGGTTGGGCAGTTATGGAAATGGAAAAACGGTATAAGCTTTTTGCCGAAAATGATGTCAGAAACCTTAATGGATATAACGATTTAGCGGAAAAACGCGACGATTTAGAAAAAATGCCACAGATTGTAATTATTATTGATGAGTTGGCTGATTTAATGATGACATCACCCGGTGAAGTTGAAGATTCAATTTGTCGTATTGCTCAGAAGGCACGTGCGGCAGGTATGCACTTAATTGTTGCTACACAACGTCCGTCGGTTGATGTTGTTACAGGTCTTATTAAGGCAAATATTCCTACTCGAATTGCCTTTGCAGTATCTTCTCAGGTTGATAGTCGAACAATTATAGACATCGGTGGTGCTGAAAAACTAATGGGTAGGGGAGATATGTTATTTTATCCTACCGGCGCAATTAAACCCGAGCGTATTCAAGGTTGCTTTGTTAGTGATGATGAGGTTGAAAAGGTAGTAAATTATCTTAAATCAGACCATAAGAATGATTATGATGAAGAAGTTATGAACGAAATAGAACGTCAAGCCGCTAAAGAAAAAGCCGCTAAAAATAATTTATCAGATGACCAAGCTAATGATGATTATGATGTTATGTTAAATGATGCAATTGAATGTGTAGTCGAGGCCGGACAAGCATCAACATCACTTTTACAGCGTCGTTTAAAGCTTGGGTATGCAAGAGCTGCAAGAATTATCGACCAAATGGAAGAACGCGGAATAGTCGGTCCATATGAAGGCTCTAAACCACGTCAGGTTCTAATTTCTAAAGAACAGCTCTTAGAGAAGAAAGCGAGCAGTAGTGACGGTGTGTAGTGGTTTTTTACCAATAAACAAAGACGAAATGCTTAATAGAGGTTGGTCAGAAGTTGATTTTTGTATTGTAACAGGTGACGCTTATGTTGACCACCCTTCGTTTGGTACAGCAATTATCTCGCGTGTATTAGAACACGAAGGGTATAAAGTGGGTATAATAGCGCAACCTGATTGGACCAACAAAGAAAGTATCACCTTATTTGGTCGTCCTAAATTGGGTTTTATGGTGAATTCCGGTAATATTGATTCTATGGTTGCTCACTATACTGCTGCAAAAAAACGCAGAAGTGACGACCTTTATACACCTGGCGGCATATCAGGAAAACGTCCTGACCGAGCTGTTACTGTATATTGCCAATTAATAAGGTCGGTCTATGGTGATGTTCCAATTATTATCGGTGGTGTTGAATGCTCACTTCGTCGTTTTGCTCATTATGATTATTGGCAAGATTGTGTTTTACCGTCTATACTTGTTGATTCAACAGCAGACCTGTTAAGCTTCGGTATGGGTGAACTTCAAACTGTTGAAATTGCTAAACGCTTATCTGCAGGGGAAAATATCAGGTATATTACCGATATTGATGGTACTGCATTTATTACTGATAATGTAGTAGGTATAAACGCCGTAACTGTACCTTCGTTCGAAGAAGTATGTAACTCTAAGAAAAAATATGCTATAGCATGTCGGTTACAGTACGATGAACAGGATGCAATTCGCGGTAAACGTTTGTTGCAAAAACACGGTGAGCGTTATGTTATACAAAATAAGCCTATGAGAGTGTTAACCACTAATGAATTAGACTTAGTTTATTCCTTACCGTATATGCGTTATTATCATCCAAGTTATGAGGTTTTTGGTGGTGTTCCTGCAATTAAAGAGGTTGAGTTTTCTATAACACATAATCGTGGTTGCTTTGGTGCTTGTAATTTTTGCTCTATAGCATATCATCAAGGCAGACAAATTGCAGTTAGAAGTGAAGAATCAATATTGAATGAGGTTAAATTATTAACTAAGAGTCCTCACTTTAAGGGTTATATTCATGATGTTGGCGGTCCTACAGCTAATTTTCGCATAACCTCGTGTGAACAACAATTAAAAAACGGTTTATGTAAAGGTAAAAAATGTCTAGCACCTACACCGTGTATAAATTTAATTGCTGACCATATGGAATACTTAAATTTATTACGAAAAATCAGAGCTGTTAATGGTGTGAAAAAAGTTTTTATTCGTTCGGGTATAAGATTTGATTATCTATTACAAGATAAGAACGATGCTTTTTTTAAGGAACTTGTTGAATACCATGTCAGCGGTCAGTTAAAAGTTGCACCTGAGCATTGTTCAAACACTGTTCTTGATAAAATGGGAAAACCACATATTGAAATATATCGTGAATTTGCTGATAAATTTTATAAAATTACTAAACAGGTCGGCAAAGAACAGTATCTCGTTCCGTATTTAATGTCTAGTCATCCCGGTTGTAAATTAGAGGATGCTATTGATTTGGCACTGTTTTTAAAGAAAAATAAAATACGTCCCGAACAGGTACAGGATTTTTATCCAACGCCAGGCACTTTGTCAACATGTATGTATTATACTGAGCTTGACCCGTATACACTAGAGAATGTATTTGTGCCTAAAACACTTTCACAAAAAGCAAAGCAAAGAGCGTTACTTCAATATTATAAGCCTGAAAATAAAAGGATTGTTTTAGATGCTTTGCGTGATTGTCATAGAGAAGATTTAATCGGAAACGGTCCAAATTGTCTTATAAATACACCAAATTCATTTATAAAAAAAGATGCAAAAAAGACCAAATTCAAAGCTAAAGGTCGTTGGAACGGAAAATAAATAAAGAGCAGAAACAGTTGTTGTTCTGCTCTTTAGGCGTAATAAAGGTATTATTGAACGCCTTTTGCAATGGGCATATCGATATCGTTGTCGTTCGCCTCGGTGTCACGGAACAGTAAGGAAATACACCAAACGCCTGCTAATGCTACCAGAGTGTAAACTATGCGGCTTAATAGTGCGTCTTGTCCGCCGAAAATCCATGCAACAAGGTCAAATTGGAAAAGACCGATACTACCCCAGTTTAATCCTCCGATTATCAGAAGTATTAAGCAAATTTTATCAAACATTTTATCAACTCCTTTTCCGTTATTATTTTTAACTGTTATTTTTTGTTTATGCAAAGGATTATTTATGAAAAAAAATGAAATAATTGAATTAGATATAATTGATACAACATTGGATGGTTATGGTGTTGGAAAACACGGGGGCATTACCGTGTTTGTAAAGTCAGCAGTTACAGGGGATAAAATTAAGGCACATGTTTTGAGTGTGAAGACAAGTCATGCTTTCGCTAAAATTGATAAAATTGTTGTTCCGTCAAACGATAGATGTGATAATGATTGCTTTAGTTATCCAAGGTGCGGTGGTTGCTCATTTCGTCATATAACATATGATAAGGAACTAAAGATTAAAGAAAGTTCAGTTTATAATAACTTTAAAAGAATTGGTGATTGTGAACCTGTTTTAGAAAAAATTTACAGCCTTAACTGTTGTGAATATAGAAACAAAGCACAATATCCAATAGAAAATCTTAACGGAGAAATTAAAATTGGCTTTTTTGCCAATCATAGTCATCGTGTTATTGATTGTCCGTTTTGCCATTTACAATGCAAGGAATTTTCCGATGTTGTAAACATGTTTCGAGAATTTATAGTCAATAACAATATTTCTTGTTATAATAATGAAACTAAGCAAGGCCTAGTACGACACTTGTATTTACGAAAAGCTGTTGCGACAGGTGATGTTATGGTAGCTATTGTTATAAATGGAAGTAATTTGCCGTTTTGCGATGAACTATTGATAAATTTAAAATCAATATTCGGAAGCAAATTAAAATCCTTTGTATTAAACATAAATTGCGATGTTACTAATGTTATTTTAGGCAATAAAAATATAAATATATATGGAAATGGTTATATAACGGATATCTTATGCGGCGTAAAAATAAGAATTTCACCATTATCTTTTTATCAAATAAATCATAATATTGCTGAAAAATTATATGAAAAGGTAGCGGAATATGCAGAGCCAAATGATAAATTTGTTCTTGATTTATACTGCGGAGCCGGAACTATTGGCTTATCATTGGCAAACAAAGCAAAAAAAGTCATTGGTGTTGAAATAGTCCCAGATGCTGTTAATGATGCAAAATTTAATGCATTACAAAATAATATAAGTAATGCAGAATTTATTTGTGCTGATGCATCATATGCTGCAAACGAATTAAATAAAAATAATGTTAAACCTGATGTTATAATTATTGACCCACCCAGAAAGGGCTGTTCTGATGAGTTGATAAATATAATTTCTAATAATTTTAGTCCAAAACGTGTAGTATATGTATCTTGTGATTCGGCAACTCTTGCAAGAGATTGTAAAATTTTTAAAAGTTATGGCTATGAAACAATTAAAGCGGCACCTTTTGACATGTTTCCGCGTACTTCTCATGTAGAGACGGTAGCATTATTGTGTCGTGACAATTAAAATATATAAATTAAAAAAGACTCTGTTTTCAGAGTCTTTTTTTATTATTTTTATTTATCAGTTTCGTTTAATTTGTAGCAAAGTGTCATTAAACTGTCACTGAGATGTACATTTTCAACCACAACATCCGGATAATCGATGCTTATGTCATAATGAGTAAAATTCCAAAAGCCTTTTATGCCTAAACGCACCAGAGATTCTATAACAGCGGGAGCTTCTGATTTTGGTATGCATAAAATTGCCATTTCAGGTTTGTTTTCACAACAAAATTCATCAAGCCGTTCGATGCTGTGAATAGGTAGGTCCTTAATTGTTTGACCGGAAAGGGAAGGTTTTTTATCAAAAATACCAATTAAATTAAACCCCTTAGCACTCATATCAAAATGCATGGCTAATGCACGTCCCATATGACCTGCGCCAATAAGAATAGCACGTTTGGGTTCGTTTAAACCTAAAATTTTACCTATTTCAGATTGTAACAGCGAAATATTATAGCCATAGCCTTGTTGCCCAAATTCACCAAAACAATTTAAGTCCTGTCTTATTTGACTTGCAGTTAATCCTGTTCGTTTTGATAATTCCTTAGAGGAAATACGATACATACCCTTTGCTTTTAATTCCCCTAAAAAACGGTAGTATCTGGGTAAGCGCTTTATGACCGATGCTGATACATGGTTGTTGGATTTATCCATTTCCGTGCGCTCCTTTTATAAATAATATAAAATTATTTTTTAGCTAACATTTTTACAGTTTCCATAACATAATCGCCAAATTCATTGCAAGTACATCCTGTATCTCGACCTGTAATTGTTAATTTTTTATCGGTATACATGCAAATATCAAGTGCTTCTTCAAGAAGGTCAGCTTCTTTTTGTTTGCCAACATGTGAAAGAAGCATAACAGCAGCACGTAGCATTGAGCATGGGTCGGCATATTTATCTCTGCCCTCGGTTACCATTCGCGGAGCAGAACCGTGAATAGCTTCGAACATGGCGTATTTTTTACCTATATTTGCACTTCCTGCAGTACCGACACCGCCTTGGAATTCAGCAGCTTCATCAGTAATAATATCGCCATAAAGGTTGGGCAAAACAAAAACCTTAAAGTCTTTGCGACGCTTTTCGTCAATTAATTTAGCTGTAGTAATATCTATATACCAGTCATCAGTAATTATTTCAGGATATTCTTTACCTACATTCTGGCATATCTTAAGAAATTTACCATCTGTTGTTTTAATAACATTAGCCTTGGTTATAATTGATACTCTTTCTTTTTTATTTTTTCTTGCATATTCATATGCTAATCTTGCTATTCTTTCACAGCCTTCACTGGTTGCGACAACAAAATCAATTGCTAAATCGTCGGAAACATTTAGTCCTTTAGAACCTACTGCATAACTACCCTCTGTATTCTCACGGAAAAATGTCCAGTCAATGCCTTGCTCGGGAACACGAACAGGGCGAAGGTTGGCGAAAAGGTCAAGTTCTTTACGCATAGCAACATTAGCACTTTCAATATTTGGCCATGGGTCACCTTGACGTGGTGTAGTTGTTGGTCCTTTAAGAATAACGTGGCACTTTTTAAGTTCTTCTAATACATCATCAGGTATTGCTTTTCTAACAGCTGCACGATTTTCAATAGTAAGTCCTGTTATTTCATTGAAAACAATTTTACCAGCTTCAACGTCATCGCTTAGTAAAAAGCGTAATACTCTTTCTGCTTCATGAGTAATTACAGGACCGATACCGTCACCACCGCAAACGCCGATAACCAGTTTGTCTAATGAGTTGTAATCAATAAAAGCATTATCTTTTTTTATTCTTTCAGCTCTTTCCTGCTGAGAAATTAAAAGCTCTTCGAAAGCTTTTACAGATTCTTTAATTTTTGCGTTATCCATTATTATCACCTTTCAATTATTATTTTGAAGATAGTTTAGTGTAGCCCAAAAGGCCGCCGGCAAGAATAATATCTCTTGAACGACCGGAAAGCATCGGTATAACATCATATTCTTCGTTAGTTGTTAAATTCAATAAGGTTACTGTACCTTCATTACTGATTTTTTCTCTGATATTTGGCAGCTTAAGCACATCGAATTGTGAAATTTTATCATAATCAGATGCGTTTGCAAAGGTTAAAGGTAAAATTCCAGCATTGATAAGGTTTGCAGCGTGAATACGCGCAAATGATTTGGCAATAACAGCTTTGATACCCAAATAAAGTGGTACTAATGCTGCATGCTCACGCGATGAGCCTTGGCCGTAGTTTTCACCACCGATAATGATACCTTTACCTTCTTTACGACAATTTTCAGGGAAATTTTCATCACAACGTGTGAAACAGAAATTTGATAAATAGGGAATATTTGAACGATACGGAAGAATTTTTGCACCTGCCGGCATGATATGGTCGGTAGTTATATTATCACCAACCTTTAAAACAGCCTTAGCAGTGATAGAATCTGTCAATGGTTCTGTTTTAGGGAAGGGTTTAATATTAGGTCCGCGAAGTATTTCAACGTTTTTTGCATCTTCAATACTTGCCGGTGCGTCAATCATGTTATCGTTTATCATAAACTTATTTGGTAGTATAATATTGTCTAAATTGACATCAAGTGTTCTGGGGTCGGTTAAATAGCCCGTTAAGGCAGCAGCGGCTGCAGTTTCAGGACTGACAAGGAAAACACCAGCATCAGCAGTTCCTGAGCGACCTTCAAAATTTCTATTAAATGTGCGTAATGATATGCCGGCAGAGTTTGGCGATTGTCCCATACCGATACAAGGTCCGCATGCACATTCTAATATTCTTGCACCGGAGGCGATTAACTTTGATAATGCGCCACATTCGGCTAACATATTAAACACCTGCTTTGAACCCGGTGCAATACCAACTGATACTGATGGGTCAACAGTTTTGCCGTCAAGAATAGCAGCAACCTTTAACATATCATAAAGAGAAGAGTTAGTACAGCTGCCAATCAATACCTGGTCAACCTTTAGATTGCCTATGTCGGTAACAGCTTTAACATTATCCGGCATGTGTGGCATAGCAGCTAATGGCTCGAGTTTAGAAAGGTCAATTGTGATTTCTTTATCATACACAGCATCGGCATCACTTGAAAGCTCAACAAAATCCTCCTCACGATCTTGTGCTTTTAAGAATGCTTTTGTAATTTCATCAGAGGGAAATATTGATGTTGTAGCACCAAGCTCTGCACCCATATTTGTTATGGTTGCACGTTCAGGCACAGATAATGTTTTAACGCCTTCACCTGAGTATTCGACTATGTAGCCAACTCCGCCTTTAACAGATAAAATACGTAAAACCTCTAAAATTACGTCTTTAGCAGAAACAAAAGGGGAGAGCCTACCTAAAAGGTTAACTCTAATCATTTCCGGCATTGGAATATAGTATGCACCACCGCCCATAGCAACAGCAACGTCCATACCACCGGCACCGATTGCAAGCATACCGATACCACCACCAGTGGGAGTATGCGAGTCAGAACCTATTAAGGTTTTACCTGGCTTTCCAAAGCGCTCAAGATGTACTTGATGGCAAATTCCGTTGCCGGGGCGCGAATAATATATACCATGCTTTTTAGCAATTGATTGAATAAATCTATGGTCATCAGCGTTTTCAAAGCCGGTTTGTAAGGTGTTATGGTCAATATATGCGACAGAACGTTCTGTTTTGACTCTTTGAACGCCCATAGCTTCAAATTCAAGATAAGCCATTGTACCGGTAGCATCTTGAGTTAATGTTTGGTCAATTTTCAATCCAACATCTTGACCGACAGTCATTTCACCGTCAACTAAATGAGCTTTGATAATTTTTTGTGCAATTGTAAGTCCCAAAATGTATCATCTCCTGTAAATTATGATACCATTATGCTACAAATAGCTTAAATTGTCAATATTTTAACGTAAAAAATAAGTAATATAATAAAAAATCTAAATAATTGAGCAAAGATTTAACATATAGAAATTTGTTAATTAAAATATAGTAAGTATTTTTTTAAAAAACTATTGACAATTTGAAATAATATGTTATTATAATGTTGTTAGCACTCGACACGCGAGAGTGCTAATTAAAAAAAGGCGGTGATTATTTGGAACTAAGTGAGCGAAAAGAATTAATTCTAATGTCACTGATAAAGTATTACCTCAAAACAGGTGAGCCGGTTGGTTCTAAATCTTTGATTAAAATCACTGGTCTAAATCTTTCATCGGCAACATTACGTAATGAAATGAGTGATTTATGTTCATTAGGTTTGCTTGAACAGCCACATACATCAGCCGGCCGCAGACCTACCAGCATCGGTTATGAATTATATATTGATAAGTTGGTTAAAAATAAAACCTTGCCACACGATTTATCAATAATAATTGATAAAATGCTTAGTGATGCTGCTAAAGACCCTGAAAATCTTGTTTCAGCTGCCGGTCAGGTTTTTTCAGACCTTATTGGTTTACCTGTACTTATGGCAACAGTTACACGTGACGAGACATAT
>JAZSAC010000091.1:0-3695 GCA_045601645.1 Acutalibacteraceae bacterium
CACATATAATTTCTAATGTAGAACAAGATACCGAAAAAATGCTAAAATTAGACGCTTTTGATAAAAAATAATTTTTTGGAGGAATAAAAAATGGCATACGAAGCACTTGGTATGGTAGAAACTAGAGGTCTTGTAGCAGCAATTGAGGCTGCTGATGCAATGGTTAAAGCTGCAGAGGTACAACTCATCGGTACTGAAAAAATCGGTTCAGGCCTTGTATCTGTTATGGTACGAGGAGATGTCGGCGCTGTTAAAGCTGCTACCGAGGCTGGTTCTGCTGCTGCATCTAAACTCGGCGAGCTTGTTGCAGTACACGTAATTCCCAGACCTCACGGTGATGTTGAGAAAATTTTACCTAAGATTTAATCAAGGAGTTATCTTAAATGAAATCTTTAGGATTTGTCGAGGTACAAAGTGTTGCTGCCGCTATTGATTGTCTTGATATCATGTGTAAGGCTGCAAATGTAAACTTTGTCACCTGGGAAAGAAAACTTGGCGGAAGGCTTGTTACTATAATTGTCGAAGGTCAGATATCTGCAGTTCAAGCTGCTGTTGATGCCACTAAAGACGCTATTATAAAGCCCGCCGCAACCGCTGTTATCGCGAGTCCGCATAGCGAAACACAACGTATGGTACAATTAAGTGCCTCTCGCATTAAAAAACAAACTAATGATAACAGCAAAACGTCTGATAACTTCGTACAAGAAGTTTAATTATAATTAACGAAAGGTGAACTTGTTATGGCAACACCTAAAAACAGTGGAACCAAATCCGCTTCTGCAAAACAAAAAACAACGGCTGCTGTTGCTACTAATGTTGCAACACCTGTTGTGCAAAAACCTATTAAGGAGGAAAAGAAAATGTCACTTGAAGCACTTGGTATGGTAGAGACAAGAGGTTTAGTTGCTGCTATTGAGGCTGCTGATGCAATGGTTAAGGCTGCTAATGTAGAGCTTATCGGAACCGAAAAAATCGGTTCAGGACTTGTATCTGTCATGGTTAGAGGCGATGTAGGTGCTGTTAAATCTGCTACCGAAGCCGGCTCTGCTGCTGCTTCTAAGCTCGGTGAGCTTGTTGCAGTACATGTAATCCCCAGACCTCACGGTGATGTTGAGAAAATTTTACCGAAGCTTTAATCGGTAACTAATGTGATTTCCCGTATTTTACGGATATCTAATTAATTATTACAGGAGGAAATTAGAATGGCACTCGAAGCACTTGGTATGGTAGAAACAAGAGGTTTAGTTGCTGCTATTGAGGCTGCCGATGCAATGGTTAAGGCTGCTAATGTAGAGCTTATCGGAACCGAAAAAATCGGTTCAGGACTTGTATCTGTCATGGTTAGAGGTGATGTTGGCGCAGTTAAAGCCGCTACTGAAGCTGGTTCTTCTGCTGCTTCTAAGCTCGGCGAGCTTGTTGCAGTACATGTAATCCCCAGACCTCATGCAGATGTAGAAAAGATTTTACCCACTTTGAAGTAATCCACAAGGAGATATAAAGGGCTCTGCTTATAAAATCAGAGCCCTATAATCCCCTAAAATTTTTACTTTAATTACATGAAAGGGTTATACTCATGATAGTTGGAAAAGTAGTTGGAAGTGTGGTTGCCACACGTAAAAATGAGCGTTTGTTAGGTTCAAAATTTATGATTGTTGAACCTATAGATAATATGACCATTAGCGGTCGACTTGTTGCCATTGATAATGTTGGTGCCGGTATTGGCGAGACAGTTTTAGTTGCAACAGGAAGCGCTGCAAGAATAGGTTGTGATATGAACACAGCTCCTGTTGATGCAGCAATTGTAGGTATTATTGACAATTCTATTGGTTTGACGGATTAACTATATGAAAATAAATGATTTAAGAAGCACATTGCAAAATGCCGGCATTGTCGGTGCAGGCGGTGCTGGTTTTCCAAGTTATGCAAAATTAAATGAAAATGCAGATACAATAATACTCAACTGTGCTGAATGTGAGCCTTTGCTTAAATTACACCGTCAGGTTATGCAACACTATACTAAACAAATAATGTCAGCATTGACCATAGTATGTGAAGCTGTCGGTGCTAAAGAAGCAATTATTGCTATTAAACCATCTTATAAAAAAGCTGTTGAGGCTATAAAAGCACAGCTTGATGAATTTAATATGATTAAAATCGGCCTTTTGCCAGAGGTTTACCCTGCCGGTGATGAGGTTGTAACAATATATGAAACTACCGGACGTGTTGTACCTCCCGGTAAACTTCCTATCTCTGTAGGTGTTACTGTTTTTAATGTTGAAACTATGCTTAATATATATAACGCTGTCACAGAACAAAAAGCAGTTACACATAAATTTATAACCGTTACAGGTGAAGTGAAAAATCCAACAACTCTATATGTTCCTTTAGGAATTACAATATCAGAGGTTTTAAAGCTTGCAGGTGGGACAAACATCGATGAATATACACTAATTAACGGTGGACCTATGACCGGTACCATTGTCAATGAAAACGACGTTATTACTAAAACAAGTAATGCAATTCTCGTCATGCCTAACGATGCCTATATTGTTTTAAAGAGAACTGCTAACTCGACTATTTCATTAAAACGTGCTATGTCATCTTGCTGTCAATGTAGAATGTGTACCGATTTATGTCCTCGTAATATGCTTGGCCATCCAATAGAACCTCATAAATTTATGCGTTCACTCTCAAGTGGTGTCACAGCAGATATTAAGCCTTATGTGGGTACATTTTTCTGTTCTTCCTGCGGTCTTTGTGAAATGTATTCTTGTTTCCAAGGCTTATCTCCACGAAGCTTAATCAGTGAAGTTAAAGAGAAGTTAAAGAAAAACGGTGTTGCAGTACCTGAGGTTGAATCAGCACCCGTTAATTCCAAGCGTAATGGCAGATATATCCAAAAATCACGCCTAACAGCAAGACTTGGCTTGGCTAAATACAATTTTCCTGCTTTGCTCGATACCACTAATTATAAACCTAACTCGGTTAAGATTCTCCTTTCCCAGCACATTGGGGCTCCCTCTGTCGCATGTGTTAAGGTCGGTGACAGTGTTAATGTTGGTGACACCATAGCACAACCGCCCGAAAAAGCATTAGGGGTTGCCATACACAGTTCAATCACGGGAACTGTATCTGAAATAACAAATAAATACATAATTGTTAAAGCATTATAATATTAAAAGGAGTATTTTCTATGGGAAAATCAATCGGTATGGTTGAGTTTGTTACTGTATCCGCCGGTATGACCGGTGCCGATACGATGATAAAAACAGCCGAAATAGACATAGTTGAAAGTGCTACCGTTTGTCCCGGTAAATATATTGTAATAATAAGCGGTGAATTAAGTGCTGTCAAAGCATCGGTAGAGGCTGCCAAATTACAAAACCCACAGCACGTAATTGACAGCTTTGTTCTCGGAAATCCTCATGAGGATATATTCCCTGCTATTTATGGCTCCACCCCACCCGAAGATGTTGAAGCGTTGGGGATTGTTGAGACTTTTTCAGCCGCAACAGCAATTGTTGCAGCAGATGCAGCTGCTAAAACTGCCTTTGTAAAACTTATTGAACTACGTTTAGCAAGAGGTATGTGCGGAAAATCTTATATGCTTCTTACAGGCTCTGTTTCGGCAGTTACGGCTTCTATTGAACGTGCCAAACAAGAAGCAGAGGCTAAAGGTATGTTGCTTGATAGTT
>JAZSAC010000092.1:0-3272 GCA_045601645.1 Acutalibacteraceae bacterium
GCCTGCCGAGTTTTATTAGATTCGGCAGGTGATTTTTTGTGTGAATTTCGTGTGAAATTTGGCTTTTTATCATTTGTTTTTCAGGTGAGTGCTTTTGATGATTGCACACATAATTATTAACTAAAAGGTTTTAAGATTTAAAGCAATATTTTTGTAAAATTTTGTTGATTTATTTTAATAATTGATTATAATTAATATAGCGTAGCATATTATTATCAAATGATGGGGGTTTGGTTTATGTTTTGTACAAATTGCGGTAAAGAAATAATTAACGATAATGTTTTTTGCACTAATTGCGGTACTCCTGTTGCATCTTTAGGTGCATCCGAGCAAAAAGAGTCGTCGCAAGATGCGAATACTCAATCACAGACTACATATGTTCCTGAAAAAGACACTACTTTTACATCTTTAATTTCCCCGCGTAGCATTGTTATTTGCATTATACTTTCGATGGTTAGCTTTGGCTTTTACAGTATATATTGGTTCATTTCTATGGTAAATGAGCTTAATGTTGTCAGTAACATGCCAAAGGAACAAAGCGGCGGTGTTGTGTTTCTTTTAACATTGTTGACCTGCGGAATCTATGGGTTTGTTTGGATGTACAAATCGGGAGAGCAGCTTTGTAAAGCAAAAAAAATAGCTACAGGTGAAAATGCCAGTGACAATGGTGTTCTTTATCTTGTACTTTCCCTTTTTGGTTGGGGATTTATTGTATATTGCTTAATTCAATATGAACTTAATCGGTTGGCAAGACTTTAAATGCAAAAAAGGAAAAAAAGAGCTTTTATATTAGTCCTCAGTATACTTTTTACCGGACTGGTATATGCATTTATATGTAATCGGTTTCATATAGGGTTGCCTTGTATTTTTAATTGCATCACAGGCTTAAAATGTCCGGGTTGCGGCATCAGCCGAATGTGTTTAGCTTTATTACGACTTGATATTACAGCTGCTTGGCAAAGTAATCCTGTTGTTTTGTTGTTGTTGCCTTTAGGCATAGCAGTTTTCATCGATGTATTGGTTAGATATATAAAGAGTGGCGACCGTAACCCCAAAGGATGGTCAAAGGTAGCCGTTTGGGTAATGCTTGTAGTTCTTTTGATGTATGGTTTCATACGAAATGTACCACTGGTTATAAAATAAAACTTGTTTTGCACAAAGATATGGCTACATTACTCCCGTTTTTCAGGTAGATTCCAGACTTGGTTGGGAACTGAGTATAAGGGAGATTAAAATATTTTCGTTGGAAGTTTCGTCAGCTTGATTATGAACTCAGTTTTTCTATTAAAGCTCTTAGAACGGGCAATGCTTTGTAATACAACTATAATTATATTTAAAACCGCCGCTTGTTTGATTTTAAACAGGCGGCGGTTTTTGTGTCTATTATATTCCGTCCATAATATGCATATTGCGAAGAGTTGGGTTTTGAATTTTATTTTGGAGCATAAAGGCACAAGACTCTATGCTATTTGTTGCTTCGTTAATAAATCCTTGTCTTTTTATTTCTTCGACCAACAGGCAAGAAATGTTTTCAATTGTTTCCTGTTTTGCTTTTACCTCGTCGGGTGAATTGGCAAGTTCTGTAAGAGCAATCAAAGAGTTTTCAAGAGTTGTTAAATGATTAAGTGAACGTAACCCGCGATAAGACCATTTATAAAATGGCTCATAGGTATTATTTAAAAGATAAATTACAGAAATTGTATTTTTCACAAACTCAAAAACTGCCAATTGCGCTGCACCGGTTTCATTACGTTTGATACAGCGAGAGTAATTATAAAGGCCGGATTGAGATATCATAGCACAGTGTGCGGCAAGTTTTTTTAGTTTAACATCATAAGGATAGCCGTTGTTTAAAGTGTTGCGGATTTTTGAAAACTCTCCTAATCCGTCATAAAATATCTTGCCGTTGCAAGCACATGCAAGGGATTCATGAGGTATATAAAGCCATTGCTCGAGTGTTTTGGGTACTGATGGACTACCTAAAAATCTACAAAAGAAGTCATCAATTATAAAAATCCCGCGACGATTAGTGTTTACAAATGATGAGTTTTGACGGGAATACCCTTCAAATTCTTTTGGAAGTTTAGAGTACCATCGTTCAAGACTGAAACCGAATTTTTCATAATCCTCTTTGGTTATCCAAATGCAAAAGCCCGGTTCAAAATCATGGTCGGTTGATAGTTCGTCATCAAATCCAAAACAATCAGAGCCTTCACCCGCAATCCCAATTGCAAGTCGGCTAAAAATATCGGAAAATTCTTTTTGTAAAGATGATTTGCCGTAAATTTGGTAAAATTGATTAGACAGTCCAATTCCCAGCATATATTTCCTCAGCTTTTTTATATAGTTTTTTTGCGGTTAAGAAAAATCCAAAATAGTCAAACGACGGTGCACATTTATCACAAACAAAGGCGTAGTAAGAATTTTGTTTATCACATGAATCTAATAGTTGTTCGGCTTTTAAAAGGCATTCTTCAATTTCGACGGAATCAGTTCCAAGCATTTCGGCATATAAATGAGCCATATTAACAAATGTAATCGCACAATCGGGAACGGTTTCGGGATTTTTTTCGGTGATATTAATCGCTGTTTTATAAAATTGCAGAGCCTCATCATACCTTTTTAGGTCGACTAAAGCGGTTGCATAATTATTATACAGTGCTGCGAAACGAGGGTCGTCTTTTTCTAATTTTTTATTATAAATTTCTGACGCTTTATCATATAAAATGAGAGCTTTATCTAACTTTTTAAACGCTTTACAGGTTGTGGCGGCGTTTAACATAATTGTTGCACCCGAAATTGTATTTTCGGTGTTGTTAAGTGCTAAAAGTTCTATTGCACGTGATATTGCAATTTCAGCACCGACTTCGTCGTTAATCTTGCGATAAAGACCAAGCTGTTCGTTTACTATTGACAATTCGCCCGAAGAATCACCTAATTGTATGGCTTCGTTTTGCCAATATTTTAAAAGGCTTGTTGCAGATTCAAGGTCGTTTTTTGAAAAGTAGGAGTCTAATTTTTCGATTATTCTATAAACGGGAATGCTTTTTGAATTGTGCTTGATTTTACTGCATGATGAGCAGTTGAAGTCTATTTGAAATTCATTTACAGCGCGGTCGTTTTCCAATTTTATTCTCCTTTTTTGAAACAATTATAATGCGAAGGCATAATATATTGATAATATTTTTTGTCAACGTAATAGTATTATATTGGAAAAGTAAAAGTGCCGTGCTTTTTTTCTATTAGTTTTATATGTTCCATTTGAAAATGCA
>JAZSAC010000093.1:0-5164 GCA_045601645.1 Acutalibacteraceae bacterium
TGTTTGAAAGGAGAATATTTTTATTCTGACTAATTTTTGTAAATATAAGAAAAATCAATTGTTTCGTCAATATTACTGAAAACAACGTTTTTATAACTACTTTTATAAATATATGCAGTCGGAACAGAAATTATCGGAATCACAGAAGATGTCTGCGATAGTATTTGAATACAATCGTTTATAATCTGCTGTGCTTTTTGTGTATCGTCTGTTTCAAAAAGTGTTTTGACCAGAACATCGTATTTAGGGTCATTAATCCCAATGTTTTTGCTTTGGCTTAAATTAAAAGTTTTAAGAATATCGTATACTGTACCGGAAACAGGAATAAAAGCAATAGTATAATCACCGCTAAAAACTCTGTTTAATAATTCTTGTTCACTTTTTGTGGTTGTGATATTGATATAAGTGCCCAATGTTGCTTGCCACTCTGAGACCACATCATTTAAAACAGCTTTTATTTCATTATTGTTAATAGTTAATATGCTTGTTTTAGGAAAACCGTTTTTATTGATTTTTAAAATTGCGTTTAAAAATATTTGTCTTGCGTTTTCAGGGTCAAATTTAAAGCCGTATTTTATATTATCTGTTTGATTAGATACTTTAGTATCAAATATGACAGTATCATTTGGTATAATACTGTTAGCTGTTTTAAAACGATTGCTCATTCGTGATGAGTAAAGCTCAGAATGAACTGATTTAGCAAAAGCTTCGGTAATTTCAGCGTTTGAACCGATTTTTGAATTTGGATTAAATACAATACAAAAATTTTTTCGATATAATGTTCTTACAGTGTACTTTGCAGTATTAACATCTAAATAATTATTCGCATAATCAACAGTCATGCCTATTTCGTTATCAATAATACGTCTTATATTATTTTTACCTTGTGAGCTGACCGAAATCAGAACTGATTGAGCAATTGGAAAATTGCTATTTGGTATTTGTTTTAAAGATAATTTAATACTTTTTCCGGCATTCCACTGCGTAACAGTATAGTTACCGTTTGTAAGAATGTTTTTTCTGTCAAGACCATATTTGCCCTTGCAATCTTCAAAAAAATCGCGGTTACATGGCATAAATGCCGCGAGTGTTAATTTGCTTAAAAAGTTACGGTCAGGCTTAATTAGTCGAAAGGTGAGTTCATTATCACTAATTGCTTCAACACCTAAAATAGAATTTGTACCGTTTAGTCTTTCCTGAGCGCCTACAATATTGGTAATAAGGTTAACAGATTTAGATTGGGTTTCGCCGTCGGCAATACGACTTATTGCAAAAACAAAGTCTTGAGCAGTAACAGGTTGAGAATTACTCCATTGGGTGTTTTTAAGCTTAAAATAATATTCTGTATAATTATCGTTTATGGTGTAGGATTCGGCAACATCACAAACATATTTTCCGTTGTTGTCCTGCTTAATTAATCCTCTAAAACAATTTCTAACCGTTAATAGTTCACTATAAGATGATGCTTTTTGTGGGTCTATACTTATAGGAATAGTATCGACACCAAAGTAAAGAGTGAAGTTTTTATTTCCACAGCCACTAAAAGCCATACACGAAAGAACTATTACAGCAATGAGCATCAATGAAATAAATTTTTTAAAATACTTTAATATACAATGGTTGTACATAGTGTCATCCTTCTTACAATCTTTATTATAGTATAAACTTACAACGTAATGCAGTCAAGAAAAAAATGTGTAAAGAAAAACACTTGACAGATGAGATGCTAATGTGTATAATGTTAACTGTAATGAAAAATACTTTACAGAGGTGACTGTGTTGCCTAAGGATTTAAATGTGGTTATTTTGCTTGATTATTATGGAGGGCTTTTACCGCAAAAGCAGCGTTGTTTGGTAGAACAGTATTATTGTGAAGATCTTTCGTTAGCTGAGATTTCCGATAATTACAAAATAACTCGGCAAGGTGCAAGGGATGCGATTGTGAGGGCTGTTCAAAAGCTTAGGTCGTTTGAGGAGTCTGTTGGATTAGTTAATAAATCATTAACTTTAAAAAAATTAGCACAGAATTATAAAAAAACCAATGATAATAAAGATTTGTTAAATATTATAGAAGCAATAGAGGAATTGTAACGGAGGTGATTCTTTGGCATTTGAAGGTTTGTCGGATAAGTTGGTTGCAGCTTTCAAAAAATTACGTTCAAAAGGCAAGCTTAGTGAGGGTGATTTAAAAGATGCTATGCGCGAGGTGAGACTTGCGTTATTAGAGGCTGATGTTAACTATAAGGTCGCCAAGGATTTTACCAATAATATTGTAGAAAAAAGTATCGGTGCGAAGGTGCTTGAGAGCTTAACACCGGCACAGATGGTCATAAAAATAGTCCGTGACGAGCTGACCGAACTTATGGGTGGTGATAGCTGCGGTATTAAAACTGCATCTAAAATACCGACGGTAATTTTAATGTGTGGTCTGCAAGGCTCCGGTAAAACGACACATAGTGCCAAGCTTGCTAAAAAGCTTAAAGGGCAGGGAAATAGACCGATGCTTGTCGGTTGTGACATTTATCGTCCTGCAGCTATTGAACAGTTAAAGGTTTTAGGTGATAAAATAGGGGTTCCTGTTTTTGAAAAAGGCACACAAAAGCCTGAAAAAACTGCCATAGAGGCTGTTAAGCATGCAAGGGACTATGGAAACGATTATATTATTCTTGATACAGCCGGTCGATTGCATATTGATAATGAATTGATGGATGAATTAAAACGTATATGCAAAGCAGTAGAGGTTAACGAGATATTGCTTGTTGTTGATTCTATGGTTGGTCAAGATGCAGTTAATATTGCTAAAGCGTTTAATGAGGTTCTTGAAATATCGGGAGTCGTCTTAACAAAATTAGACGGTGATACAAGAGGCGGTGCCGCATTATCTGTAAAAGCGGTAACGGGTAAACCGATTAAGTTTGTTGGTGTCGGTGAAAAACTGGATGACCTTGAAGAATTTCACCCTGATAGAATGGCATCAAGAATTTTAGGTATGGGTGATGTACTGTCGCTAATTGAAAAGGTTGAAACCGAAATTGATGAGCAACAGGCACTTGAGGCTGCAAAAAAATTAGAAGAAAATAAGTTTGACCTTAATGATTTACTTGCTCAGTTTCAACAAATCAAAAAAATGGGTAATTTAAAGCAACTTTTATCTATGTTACCCGGTGTCAGCAATCAGGTCAAGGATATGGATATTGATGACAAGCAAATGTTTCGTATTGAGGCAATAATTACTTCCATGACAGCTAAGGAACGTGCTAAACCAGAGATTCTTAACGCATCGCGTAGAAAAAGAATTGCTGCGGGCTGCGGTCAAAGAGTTGAGGACGTTAATCGTTTGATGAGACAGTATGAGCAAATGAAAAAAATGTTCAAGCAAATGAACTCAAAGGGTGCTAAGAAAAAAATGATGAAAGGTTTTCCGTCGGGGTTTGACGGAATGCCAAACAATTTCAAATTTTGATATTTATGGAACACCATATAATATATATTTTTATTTAGGAGGTGTAAATAATGGTTAAAATCAGACTTTGCCGTATGGGTGCTAAGAAGGCTCCTTTTTATCGTGTTGTTGTTGCTGATTCTAGATATCCCAGAGATGGTCGTTTTATCGAGTCTATCGGTTATTATAACCCTATGACTGAGCCGGCTACCGTTCAAATTGATGCTGATAAGGCTAAACAGTGGATTTCTAATGGTGCCCAGCTTACCGATACAGTTAAGGATATCCTTAAGAAGAACGATATTATCTAATGTTCAATAGGAGTAGAAATTATGATAGAATTACTTGTTACAATTGTATCTGGTCTTGTTTCTGAGCCGGATAGTATTTCTGTTACAGTTGATGAGCCTAATGAGGAAGGTGTAATTGTATATCATCTTCATGTTGCCGAAGGCGATATGGGAAGAGTTATCGGAAAACAGGGAAGAATTGCAAAAGCAATACGTACAGTTATGCGTGCCGCTGCAAACCGTAACAATGAAAAAATCGCCGTTGAAATTGAATAATTCGGCGTTACAGATGAAACAGCCCCTCAAAACGCATTGGCTTTTGGGGGGCATTCGGGTATTTTATGTTAGAAAATTGATTTGGAGACAACGTTATGCCAAAAAAATATATTGAAATAGGACAAGCTGTAGGAACCCATGGTATTCGTGGTGAACTGAGAGTTAACACATGGTGTGACACTCCTGATTTTTTTATACAGTTTAAGACGGTTTTTTGTGATAATGAAGGTAAGGAAAAATATAAAGTAACCGCATCTAGAACACACGGAAATGTTTGTTTGGTTAAATTATTAGGCGTTGATACTATTGAACAAGCAGAAAAATTCAGAGGTAGAGTTTTGTTTGTTGACCGAGATGAATGTACACTCTCAAAAGGACAATATTTTATAACTGATATTATCGGTTGTAAGGTTTTTGATTTTGAGATAAATGTGTGCTATGGTGAGGTTGTTGACGTGTCACAAACAGGCGCAAATGATGTATGGCACATAGAATATAACGGTAGGGAATGTTTGATACCAAATGTACCCGAATATGTAAAAAAGGTTGATATAGATTTACAAAAAATATATATTACAGCTATAAAAGGAACCTTTGAAGATGAAGATTGATATAATGACATTGTTCCCGCAAATGTGTGAGTCTGTTCTTTCAGAAAGTATTATTGGCAGGGCAAGAAAAGCAGGTTTTGTGACAGTTGAAACTCATAATATCAGAGATTTTGCGGGAAATAAGCATAATAGAGTTGATGATGCGGCATATGGTGGCGGTAAAGGAATGATTATGCAGGCTGAGCCGATTTATCAATGTTACAAAAGTTTGTATACAGATGTAGATAAAAAGCCACACCTCATTTATATGTCACCAAAAGGAAAAACATTTTCTCAAGCAGATGCTGTCAGACTTTCACAATATGAAAGAATAGTATTGCTTTGTGGGCATTATGAAGGTGTAGACCAAAGGGTTATTGACGAAATTGTTGACGAAGAAATATCAATAGGTGACTATGTTTTAACCGGTGGAGAATTACCGGCATTGGTTGTTACCGATGCTGTTTGCAGAATGTTGGCGGGTGTTCTGCCTGACGAAATTTGCTATACTGATGAAAGCCATTATAATGGTTTGTTGGAATATCCTCAATATACAAGACCTGAAA
>JAZSAC010000094.1:0-2287 GCA_045601645.1 Acutalibacteraceae bacterium
ATTTTCTCCAAACCATTTTGTCAACAATTCCTGTATATGATTGAATTATTTTAACAACTTTGGTTGAAACGTTTTCATCAGCATAGTCAGGAACCGTTAAACCTAAGTCACCGTTGGCACTCATAGATGTTGCCAACTCAACTGCTTGTAAAACCTGTTTAGTAGTAATGCTTCCAATAACAAATACACCCTTGTCAATTGCTTCGGGTCTTTCGGTACTTGTTCTAACAGAAACAGCGGGGAATTTAAAAAAACTTGCCTCTTCAGGAATAGTACCGCTATCAGAAACAACACAGAAAGCATTTTGCTGTAGATGATTGTAATCATAAAACCCAAACGGTTTTAGTGTTCTTACAAGAGGATTAAATTTAAAATTACGTTGTTCAATAAATTTCTTACTTCTGGGATGGGTGCTGTATATTACAGGCATGTTATATTTTTCGGCCATAGCATTAACAGCATTCATAAGTGCAAAAAAATTGTCCTCATTATCGATATTTTCTTCTCGGTGAGCAGAAAGCAAGATATATTGTTTGGGTTTTAATCCTAATTCAGCAAGAACCTTACTGTTGTTAATATTGTCTACATTTTGACTTAAAACTTCAGCCATTGGCGAACCCACAACATATGTCCGTTCTTTAGGCACAGCTGCCGCATTTAAATATCTGCGAGCATGCTCGGTATAGCAAAGATTAACATCACTGGTAACATCAACTATTCTTCTGTTTACTTCTTCAGGTAGGTTCTCATCAAAGCATCTGTTTCCGGCTTCCATATGAAATACGGGAATTTTCAATCTCTTTGCAGAAATAACCGAAAGGCATGAATTAGTATCACCTAAAACTATAAGTGCATCGGGCTTAATCTGTTGCATAAGTTCATATGATTTAGATAAAACATTACCCATTGTTTGCCCTAAATTATCGCCTACTACATTTAAGTAATAATCCGGTTCTCTAATTCCTAATTCTTTAAAGAAGATTTCATTAAGCGTATAATCATAATTTTGACCGGTATGAACTATAATATGTTCAAAATATTGGTCACACTTCTTAATTATGGCAGACATCTTAATTATTTCAGGCCTTGTACCTAATATCGTCATTAATTTAAGCTTACTCATACTTCACCAATCCTATAAATTATAATGTGGATAAAGCTCTCTATTTTCCATTATCCATTCTGCTAAATCTTTAATCATCACTTCATAATCGGGAATAATATACGAGAATTTAAAGTTCGTTCTTTTTAATGATTTATCAGCAACAATACCCTCTTTTTTATGAATGGTAATTTTATCATTTCTACAATACTTGTTAATAAGCTGTAATAAATCATGCTTAGATATCGAAGTTGAAGGAACTGTATTGTATAAGCCGGTTGCACGTTCTCTTGCTGCAACTTCCATTGTTTTGGCTAATTGTAATGTAGTTTGACCTGTCCACATGGCTTTTGTAAACCCAAACACCTCATCATGCTGTTGCATAAACCAGTTCATAAGTCCTATTCCTTTTGGGTTAATATCAGGTCCTATAATAGAATTTCTAAGGGTAATATTTCTATCATCGTTTAATTCACCCAAAGCTTTGGAACGGTCATAAAAGGTTTCGCCGTCACTTAAATCATCTTCGGTATATTGACCACGCTTGCCCGAAAACACACAATCGGTACTCATGTGTATAACATGTGAATCTGATTCAGCCGCGACCTCTGCTAAAAAGTGAGGAAGATACGAATTTAAAAAGACAGCAAGAGGTTTGTTTTGTTCAGCAAATTGATTTAATATACCAATACAATTTATTATTGAATCATATTTTCCATTTATAATAATTTCTCTTATAAAATCAGTGTTTCGTGCATCACCGCTAACCGAATCAATTATATTGGATTTTTTTATATCAAAACCAAATACTTCATGCCCTTGTTTTTTTAAATACAATGATATAGTATGACCCGCCATACCATTACAACCTAAAATTAAAAATTTCATTCAATAAATCCTCTCATCATTTAAAAATCTTTATCTATTTCAAATAAATTGAAATTTTTATATAATTTTCGTCCTCTCTCAGATTCAAAAAAAGTATTCTTAAAACTTATCATTTTTCGCTTACCAATTAAAACTCTGTATATATATCTAATACTCATCGGTATAAATGCAAAGTTTTTTAATAATGGTATTTTTGAAAAATTCGGCATGGTGTCTTTCGCAAAATAATTCAAATTAGATATAATTTGAACTAACTTATTTTTTGGAACCCCGTTTTTACCTCTATTCGAAATAGCA
>JAZSAC010000095.1:0-2366 GCA_045601645.1 Acutalibacteraceae bacterium
CTTCTGTTTTGCGGAAAGTTAATTACAAATCAAAATAGGAGATGTGTAAAATGAAAAAGGCGGTTAAAATTTTATTTGCGTTATTACTTATTATGTCTACTTTTACATTAGTTTCAGTAGGGTATTTTAGTGTAATTTTAGATGATAATTATTGTATTGTAAACGGTGAAACATTAAAATTTCAAAATGATTATATTAAATGTAGTGAACAATATAGCGATAACAGTTTAAGTGTTCAAAATAACAACAGTAATACGGTTAATCAAGATTTTTATCAAATATCCCTGTTTGGTATTTTTCCTGTAAAGCAGGTTAGTGTTACAAAAACACAAAAAAGCGAGGTTGCCGTACTTGGAACACCTTTTGGAATAAGAATTTTTTCCGAAGGCGTACTTGTTGTTGGTCTTAGTGATGTAGATACTCATAACGGAAATGTCAATCCTGCAAAAAATGCAGGAATTAAGGTCGGCGATATTATTTTAGAGGTTAACGGAATATGTGTTGATTCTAATACTGATGTTCAAACAATAATTGTAGAAAGTTTGGGCAATGAAATCAAAATGTTGATTAAGCGTGATGATAAAAAATTTACCGTTACAATTAAACCTGAAAAATCAGTACTTGAAAACATATATAAATGCGGATTGTGGATAAGGGATAGTTCCGCCGGAATAGGCACACTTACTTTTTACAGTCCTGATTTATGTATGGCTGCCGGTTTAGGACACGGAGTTTGTGACGCTGATACTCAGGAAATCATTCCGTTAGAAAGCGGACAGTTTGTTGAGGCGGAAATTGTAGGTATAAAAAAGTCAAGCAAAGAAACAACAGGTGAATTACAAGGGGTATTCTCCGGTGGACAAATAGCCGATATGATTAATAACTGTGAAACAGGGGTTTACGGTAATAATTGTCAAGATATTGTATCCGATTCAGTTATGGAAATTGCGTTAAAGCAAGACATAAAGCTGGGAAAGGCACAGGTTATAACCACTATAGATGAGAATGGACCAAAAGTATATGAATGTGTTATAGAAAAAATATATCATAATGATAATAGTAAAATTAAAAATATGATTATAAAGATAACAGATAAAGAGCTTATTGAAAAAACCGGTGGAATTGTACAGGGAATGTCGGGCAGTCCTATTATTCAAAACGGCAAGCTTATTGGTGCTGTTACCCACGTGCTTATAGACGACCCAACCAAAGGCTACGGAATTTTCGCCGAAAATATGCTCGAAACGGCGCAATCAGTATCAGAACAACAACTAAAAGAAGTATCGTAACAGTAAAACCACACTCTTAAAAAGGGTGTGGTTTTTGTTATTGCATCTGTATCAAAAAAGCAAAAAATTCATCTTCAGAAAATGACGGTTCAAAATATATAAAAAAGCAGCCAAATTGGGCTGCTTTTTATTTTATAATTTTAAATCATGGGTGGCATTGTATTATAACGCTTAATAGCATCTTCTACCTTAATAACACCACCGGTGGCAGAAGCAGTAGTCAATGCCATCATAGCACCTGCATTGCCGTAAACAAGTGATTCTTTAAGTGGTAAATCACGATATGAAGCAACAAGTGCACCTGCACAGAAAGCATCACCTGCACCTACTGTACCTACAATAAAATCTTTAGGTAACTTACGGCTTGGTTCAAATGCGTATTCACCCGATTTTTCCATACCGTAGGCACCACATGAAGCATGAATAATAACGCGTTTATGTACTCCTAATTCAAACAGCTTTTGAAGTGCAAGCTGTGCTTTGCTTTGGTCAATACCATTTTCTGTCACCTTAAGCTCAACCCCTGTTAATTTTGAAGCTTCAAGCTCATTGATAAAGAGATAATCAACATACTTTAATGCAGGGATTATAATTTTCTTGAAACGTTCACTGTTTTCACTAACTGTATCTATTGAAGTAAGGCATCCCGTTTCTCTTATCTTAGCTAATAAACGTGCAGATTTCGTTCCGTATTCTTCATCGTCGCTATCTAATGTATTCATGAGAAGTAAATAACCCAAATGGAAAATTTTTGCTTTAATATTTGATACATCAATATCATCAATAGAGAAGCTGTCGCATGAGCCACCATATTGAAAAAATGTGCGACAACCGGTTTCACTTTCTGAAAAAACATCAGTAAAAGAGGTGATACCGCGTTTTATAATATTATCGGTATTTATGTTGGCATTATTTAAAGCATCAATAATAAGTTGACCATCAGAATCATCGCCTATAACACCATATGCATCAAGCTTCAATTCAGGGTCAAGATTTACAATATCTATACCTGTGTTACAAACACACCCGCCTGTACTTTGAGATACGTCTTTAATACGGGCTAGTTCACTACGATTG
>JAZSAC010000096.1:0-14070 GCA_045601645.1 Acutalibacteraceae bacterium
GAGGTATTAAAAATGCCAGTATACGAGTCAATAAAAAATGCTGATAATAAAATTGTTATTTCAGCAAAAAACAGAGATTCTGTAGTCTATGGTTGGGACAAGGTGCTCGGAAAAATAGCATCTCTTGTTACCGATGCAGGTAAGAGCATTGCTTTAGACGGTTGGTATGGTATCAACTTTGAAAAGATTGCGAAAGCTCTTGCAAAAGAAATTGAGAAAAAAGGTTTTAAGGCTGATGTTTTTTCTGCTAATGAAATTTTCAAAACCAGAGAGGAAATTTTAGCTTACAATCAACCGTTCATCACAGATGACCCCGGTTTTGGTAAAGTAAACAAAACAGGCGTTATTGAAGATATTATGGATGATGCTGCTGTAGCTAAAGCTAAGACAAGACTCGCTGCTAAAGATAGTGTTACTATTATTTACGGCTCAGGTGCTTGTATCAAAGCTTTTGCAGATGTTATTGACATTAAATGCTATATTGATAACACTCATCAAAAAGTACAATGGGATATGTGGAACGGAGATTTAGCAACATTCGGTTCAGATACTCCTACTAAAGAGTACAATTGGAAAGAATACAACTATTCTGACTATTACATCTTAAAGCGTCAGAAAGATTATATGTATGAAGCAATGGATTTCTACATAGAAAATTATTTCGAAGATGATTTGGTTTTAATACCTGTTGAAGCATATAACGAAATCATGTCTACTTTGGTAAAATATCCTATTCATGAGGTTAAAATTTTCAGCCCAGGTCCTTGGGGTGCTTATAGATATCATGATATGGATTATCAGGTTGAAGGCCTTGCAAATAATGCTTGGAATAAAATTGCAGGTCCTGAGCTTCGTATTCTCATTGATTTCGGTGGTGAGAGAAGCATTTCTATGCCTATGCTTAATGCTATGCAGTACGGTGAGGAGCTTGTCGGTGAGCTTATAAATAAGCAGTATCCCGGTCTTTTCCCGTTGGATATTTGGCTTGATGACGGTTGGCATCCCACACCGCAACCGGCAGAAAGAATTTCTATGCCGATGCATATTCACCCCAGCAGCAAGTATGTTGCTGACCACTTTGATGAGCCTCTCGGCAGATATGAGACCTATTATATTGCTGAGGCTTATGAAGGTGCTAATACTTGGATGGGATTCCATGATGATGCAGATATTGAAGAGTGGGAGAGACTTTGCGAAGAATCAAACAATATCACTCCTATCGAAAATTGGAAAGACTTTATTGCTAACTGGAGCAGTAAAGAAGGAGACCTTTATTTGATTCCTCCAGGAACCATGCATGGTCACGGTGGTAACCAGATGGTTTTGGAAATGGATACCAACCCAAGTATCAACGGAACCGAGTACTCATTCTTCGAGTATGACTTTGCAAGACCTTCTTGGGACGATAACAAGAAGACAATGACAGGCAAACCGCTTAAGATGCATCTTGAGCATGGTCGCAACATGGAAAAGACAAGAAGAGCATCTTGGGTTAAAGAGCATCTCTTGTCTACACCGAATGTTGTTAAGTGGACTAAGGAATATTTCATTGACCGTTATAAGACAACACCTGTTATGCCGTATCATGTTGAAAGAATTCACTTCGAAAAATGCGGTGAATATTCAACCGAAGGCAAGTTTATGCATATGTTTACTCTTACCGTTGGTTCTAAGGTTACTGTACGCTCAAAGGCAGACAAAAACTTATATGCAGTTTGCGATAAGTTCCAGACCTTAGTTATTCCTGCAAACTTTGGTGATTATGAAATCATCAATGAAGAGGGCGGACGTGTTACCTGTGTTATCCAGAGATGGAAAAAGGGATAAGTTTGTAAAAATTAATTATTAATAACGGCCATAGCGAAAAATATAATATATGTTTTTTGCTATGGCTTGTTTTAAATATGGAGGTTTTTTATGAATATTTTAGCAATAGGCGCTCATCCGGATGATGTTGAAAACAGCTGTGGTGGTACTCTCGCTAAATATGCAAAATTAGGCCATAAGGTGTTTACCGCAACGGCAACAAACGGCAATATTGGCTCAGCAACACTTCCGATGGATGAAATTGCTGCTATACGCAAAGAGGAAGCAAGAAGAGCGGCAGCACATATCGGCGCAGAATATATTTGCCTTGATTATGATGATGAAATGTTTTATGAGGATAAGAATGCACGTCTTGCTTTTATAGACCTTGTACGTTATTGCAAGGCAGATGTTATACTTACTCATAATCCTCATGATTATAACCCCGACCATGAGCTTACCAGCAAAATAGTTAACGATATTGCTGTTATGATTCCTATAGCCAAATTACAGACCAAAAATAAGCCATATGATAAGATTCCGATTATTGCATATTTTGAAACCGTACATGGCTTGGGATTTAATCCTACAGAGTATGTTGACATCTCTGATTTTATCGAAGTCAAAAAAGCTATGTGTCATGAGCATCAGAGCCAGATTAGTTGGATGCAGGATAATTATAAGGATACCCTTGCCGGAAAAGATTTCTTTGAAGGAGCAGAGGTTATGGCACGCTTTAGAGGAATTCAGTGCGGTGTTCAATATGCTGAAGGCTTCCGAATGGCAAATGATGCCTTCCGTGTAGTTCCTTATAGGGTGCTTCCATAAAATAAGATATGGATACATATATTAAACAAAATTCTCTTTGGGGTGAGACGCTTTATATAAAGCATGGTAAATTAACATTGGGGATTCCTCTGTGCTTTGGCATTCGAATTTCCTATGTTTCGTATGACGAGAGTGAAAACTTGTTTTTTGAACAACCGACAAGCATGACCGATTTAACAACCGATAAAGGTTGGCGGGTTCGTGGGGGACATAGGTTGTGGGTAGCTCCTGAGGGGGAGCAAACATATTATCCCGATAACGAAAAAATTTCATATGAGTTGACTGAAAATGGTGTGATATTGCATCAAAAAAACGACCCATGGATAAGTATGGAAAAAACTGTTGAAATTTCCTTTGTTTCAGAAAACAGCTTAAAGGTTATACATACTATTAAGAACACATCAGACAAGGAATGTAGATGTGCTTTGTGGGCAGTAACTTCGGTTGATGCCGGCGGAATCGAGTATATTCCACTTACAGTTAGTGAAGGAAGCAGTGCACCGGTTTGCAGGTTTTCTACTTGGTTTCACACAAGTTTGGGTGATAAAAGGGTTAACTATCGACGTGAATCGATTACTATAAATCATTCACCAACTTCCGAAAGGTATAAAATAGGTATTGGTCACCCTGCAGGTCCTGTTACTTATACTAATAAAGGTGTTGTTTTTGAAAAGTCATATGAGGTGATTTCTAATGTTTCTTATCCTGACGGTGATGTCTCATATGAAACATTCCTTTGTGACCATATGGTTGAAATTGAAAGTCTTTCACCTTTATATAATATTCAACCCCAAGAAACAGCCACACACATAGAAATGTGGAAATTCTTAAAAAGCGAAACAGATTAGGAGAAATGAAATGAAAATCAATGTAGCTACAGTTGCATTAGCTCACCCATTTGAAGTGGGATATGAAGAGGCTATGCCGTTGCTCAATCAAACTGTAAAAACGTTAAAAAGTCAAGGGATTGATTGCTATAATACAGGAGTTGTTATGCACGACCTTGATACAGTAAGACAGGCAGCAGAAAAATTGAGAAATGTTTGCGCAGATGTTTTGGTAATATGTATTGCAACATGGAGTGAGGACCATCACTTATTGGACCTTCTTTCTTATATCGATATGCCCATAGTTTTACGTGCATATCCTGCGTTTGATACGGGTTCGCTTTGCTGTGCTCATCAAATCGGTGCGGTATTTAGAGATATAGGCAAAACATGTGAATTTGTATACGGAGATGCGGATGATGCTGCTTGTGCCAAGGAAATAAGCACTATCGCAACGGCTTATGCATTGAAAAATTGCATGAGCAAGGTAAGGGTCGGTGCTATCGGCGGACGTGTAAAGGGTATGACCGAGATTGCATACGATGAATTTGCTATAAAGCAAAAGCTCGGTGCCAGAGTTGTTAACCTTGATGAAAAAGAGATGACCGAAAAGGTTATGAACACATCTGATGAAGAGGCAGAAAAGCTTTTGGAAGAAAAACAGAGTGTTTTATCACCTTGCAAAATGCTTTCATCAAAGGAATCTATGCTGGAATCTATCAAGTATTATAAAGCTCTTAAAGAGTTGGCAGATGAATACGAGCTTGAAGCACTTTCGGTAAAGTGTTATACAACATATATGGGCAAGATTTGCTTAGGCTATTCGCTTTTAGCTGAGGAGGGAATAGTTGGTTCATGTGAGGGTGATGTAACGAATGCTTTAACCATGAAAATGATGTATGAGCTCAGCGGAAAACCGATTAACAATACTGACCTTTTATATCTTGATGAAAAGGCTAATACAATTCTTTTTGCACATTGTGGTTCGTCGGGCTTTTCTATTGCTGAGGGTGATGTAGAATTAGCACCAGTCCGTCTTGCTGAAAACGGTGTATGTACAAAGTTCCTTGTAAAGCCGGGTATTGTTACAGCAGTAAATATTTGTGGTCATGGTGATGATTTGCGCTTGTCAATTATGGTTGGAGAGGCTGTACCCTGCGGAATGGAATTTCCGGGAAATCCTGTTAAAATTAAATTTGAAAAACCGGTTTCTCAAATTAACCGTGAGATTATGGAAAACGGAATTGGTCATCATTGGATGGTTGCATACGGTGATTTTGCAGAGGAGCTAACCTATTTCTGCAAAATTAATAACATTTGCATGTACAATATATAAAATAAAAAGAAAACAGGTGATATTATGAAACGTTCAGAAATTAATACAGCTATGCGTGGGGCGTTACAGCTTTTTGATGAGTTTAAAATTAAACTTCCCGACTTTGTTCTTTGGTCTCAAAAAGACTGGCAGAGCAAAGGCCCTGAAACACAGGAAATAGTTGATAATATGCTTGGTTGGGATATTACCGATTTTGGCGGTGGGGATTTTAACAAGATGGGTCTTCTTTTAATCACCTTGCGTAACGGTAATCAGAAAAACCCGCAAAAGTATCCTAAGCCTTATGCCGAAAAGCTTATGGTGGTTAAAGAAAACCAAATTACACCAATGCATTTTCATTGGAACAAGATGGAAGATATAATCAATCGCGGTGGCGGAAACTTGATTATTAAGCTTTACAATTCTACTAAAGAAGAAGAGTTGGCTGATACCGATGTTGTAGTTAGCATTGACGGTGTAAAGCACACCTTCCCAGCAGGAAGTGAAATTTCAATCAAACCGGGACAAAGCATAACCCTTACACCCGGTCTTTACCATCGTTTCTGGGGAGAAGAAGGAAAAGGCACACTATTGGTACAGGAGGTATCGATGTGCAACGACGATACCGCGGATAACCGTTTTTATGATAAGGTTGGCCGTTTTCCTGACATTGAAGAAGACGAGGCACCGCTTCATCTTCTCTGTAATGAATACAATAAATAATTAAAACCAAAGAGTCTGATTGCAGTTAAGTAATCAGACTCTTTTAGTTTAGGTTTATTATTAAAGATACGAATAATATGAGGTTAATATTTTTTATCTTGAAGGGAATATTCGGTATTGTAGATTGCCTGCATCGATGCTTTATCGGAATTTATAACTATATAGGAATAAATCGCATCAATAATGGCAAGCTGAGCCAATCGTGAGCTTAAGGCTAAAATAGAGTGAGAGGTTTCGTCGGCTTTGGTAAAAAGGCAAATATCAGAAACTTCTATTATTGGTGTTATGCCGTAATTGGTAATACATATTGTTTTGGCACCGCCTATTTTTGATAATTCAAGAGCTTCGACAATGTCTTTTGAGGAACCCGAATGAGAGATGCCGATAGCAATACTTTTGCGATTTAAATGGGAGGCTATAATAGCTTGCAAATGGTTATCACAGCAGCTTTGAGCGTTTAATCCTAATCGTAATAGTTTATGAGCAAAATCTGTGGCAATAGATGCTGAATTTCCAAGCCCGAAAACTGATATTCTTTCGGCATTCATAATGCTCTTAGCCGCATCTTCTAATTTCTCGGCATCGATAATATTTTGAGTGCTTTGCAGTGTTTCGTTTATAATTGTATTCTGTTTACAAAGTATTTCATAGCAATTGTCATTTTTATTTATTTCATGGCTGACGGTTGAATAGGCTCCCAGTTCGGTTGCAAGTCTAATTTTCAAACCTTGAAAGCCATCGAATCCTAAACGTCTTGAAAAACGCACTAGGGTTGCATCGCCGCAAGAACATTTTTTTGCTAATTCTGATATAGCAGATGTGGGAATCTCTCTTGTGTTTTCTAAAATATAGTCGGCAACTCTTTTTTCAGCAGGACCAAGTTCTTTATATAATGCGCGAATTTTTGTTATAATAGATTCCATATTTTCCTCCATATGAAAATTATTTTCATTATTTTAGCATATTATCTTTAAAAAATCAAATGAATGAAAAAACTTTTCGAAATTTACTTGACGAAAGGTTTAAATTTTTATATACTTAAAGCATAAAATTAGTAAAGGAGTATTGAAATGCAGTATCAAATGAATGAATTTTTATTTGCAATGATTTTGACCGAACTTGAAGATGCAGTCGGAAAAGAAAATTGCTCGACGAGAACCATTGATAAGGTGACACATAGTGTCGATTATTATTGGTTATCACGTATGTGGGCAGATAGAGGTTGCCGTATGCCTGAGGCAGATATTATAGTTTGTCCCGAAAATGCTATCGAGGTATCGAAGGTCCTTAAAATTGCTAACTACTATAAGCTTCCTGTAACTACTTGGGGTGCAGGTGGCGGAACACAAGGCGGTGCTATTCCGGTTGCCGGCGGTATTGTTCTCGACACTAAGCGTATGAATAAGATTTATGAGGTTAATACCGAGGGTATGTACATAGAGTGTGGTACAGGTGCTATATATAAGCATATTGAATGGGCTGCCAATGAAGTGGGTAAGGCAACAATGCACTATCCTTCATCGCTTACATGCTCAACTGTCGGTGGATTTTTAGCACATAGAGGTATCGGTGTTTGTTCAACCAAATACGGTAAAATAGATGATATGGTACTTCAGATGGAGGTTGTATTACCTAATGGTGATATTATTAACACCTGTTCTGCTCCGAAACATGCCGCAGGACCTGACCTTAACCAAATTTTCATCGGTTCTGAAGGAACTTTAGGTGTTATCACTAAGGCACAAATACGTATATTTGACCAACCGGAAGAAAGACGTTTCCGTGGATTCTTATTCCAAGATATGAGTGGAGCTTTCAAGGCAAGTCGAGAGCTTTTACAGAAGTTTAAGCCTTCTGTTATGAGACTTTATGATGAGGCAGAAACAGCATCTTTGATTAAAAAGATTGTTGGTGTTGAGCGCAAAGGTGCGTTTATGAATATTGCTTATGAAGGCTGCAAAGACATGGTAGATGTTGAGGAAAAAATCTTGCTTGACACATTTGCTAAGTATGGTGCTGAAGATTTGGGCTCTGAATACGGTGAAAAGTGGTGGAAGGAAAAGATTACATTCTTCTATCCCGGCAATATGATGGATATTCCACAGATGTTCGGCACAATGGATACAATTGCACCTTACGGTAAAATTGAAGAAATATATTGGGCAATGAAACAAGCTATTGAGACTAATTTCCCACAGGCAAAGTTTATTGCTCACTTCTCTCACTGGTATGAGTGGGGCGCAATGGTTTATGACCGTTTTATCATTGAAGGAAAAGATGTTCCGCAAGACCCTGTTGAAGCTTTAAGACTTCATCAAGCAGTTTGGACATGCGGTGTCAGAGCAGCCTTGGCACACGGTGGCGTTGTTAATGACCACCATGGCGTAGGTATTAAGCTGGGTAGACTTATGAAGGAACAGTATGGCCCGGCAATGCAAGTATTTGACGGAATTAAAAAGACACTTGACCCTAACGGTATTATGAATCCGTTCAAACTCGGTCTTTAAATTAGGAGGTAATTAAATATGAATTTTTCAGATAAATGTAAATCCCATGTTGACTCCTGCCGTTTTTGTTGGATGTGTCATCATATTTGCCCTATTGGTAATGCAACCGGTCATGAGAGAAGTACTGCAAGAGCTAGAGCTTTGGGTATTTCACTTGTAACTCGTGAAGCTATTGAATTAGAAGAAATCATGGATAATATTTATGAGTGCTGCACTTGTGGTGCTTGTGTTCATGATTGTACAACAGGCTGGGACCCTGTAATGTTTACAAAAGAAACTCGTCTGTTAGCAGCTTTAGAGGGAAAATTGCCTGAGTATATCAATGTATTGGTTGATAATTGTTTAGAAACCGGTAATGCCTACGGTAAAACTGTAAGCTGTGATTGCTTGGCAGATGCTATTAAAGCTCATAGCAAAAAAACAAACACTTTATTATATCTTGGCGTAGATGCAAAGTATATGGTATGTGAACAGGCAGTTAAGGCTATAAAGGTTTTAGAAAAAGCAGGCGTTGAGTTTACTGTTCTTGCTGATGAAAAGCCTTCCGGTGCACAGCTTGATTTCCTTATCGGTGCAGCGGATGAAGCCAAACAACAGATGTCTGCCGCTGCAGAGCAGTTAAATGGCTTTGATACTGTTATAATTTATGACCCTAGCGATGCTAAGGTTATTAAGCGTACATATAAGGAATATGGAATTGATGTTACCGCTAAGACAGTTACATATACTGCATATTTGGCAGAGCTTGTTAAAAGCGGAAAGCTCTCAGGAAAACCCTCAAAGGACGTGGTTTTCCAAGACCCATATCAGTTAGCACGTGATTTAGAAGAAACAGAAGAAGCAAGAACAGTTGTTTCTGCTTTTGCAAATCTTAATGAGATGCTTTTGAATCGTGAGGAGACTGTTTGGGCAGGTAATATTCTTATGGCTCAGTATATCCCTGAGGTTATTAACAAGGTTTCTGAAAGACGTCTTTATAACGTTGAATCTATCGGTCAAAAGGCAATAGTTACCGCTTGTGTTTCAGAATATGCTGCTCTGAAGAATGTCAAGCAGGATAAAATAGAAATCTTGTCAATTGAAGACCTGATTTTAGGAGAGTAATTTATAAGTAGTTTTGCAGGTTCGGCTTTGTGAATTACAGGCAGAATCTGCAAAACGGTGATTATAAAAGTTGTTAGAATTTGTATTGAGCATATAAATCAGTCGGCATTAGTAAGGAACTTTATGTAGTGCTGACGGAAGGGCATGATATGAGTAAAATTGTAGGAATAGGCGCCAATGTTTTCGATACGCTTTATAATATTCCCAATTATCCGAAAGAGGATACTAAAATGCGAGCCACTGCTAGCTGTGTTGCGGGGGGAGGTCCTGTTGCAACCGGACTTGTTGCGGCTCAAAAGCTGGGTGTCGATACTGCATATATCGGTGTTATGAGTGATGATAACGGCGGACAGTATTTAAAGGGCGATTTTGAAAAGTATGGTGTTGACACAAGTTATGTAGAAATTAAATCAGGTTATCGTTCATTTGCATCGGTTTTATGGCTGTGTGCTGATACAGCCAGTCGCACCTGCGTTTTTGATAAAGGTGATTTACCACCGCTTGAACTTAATGAAAAGCAGTATGAGGCAATAAAAAATGCTGACATTTTAATGGTTGATGGTAATGAAATGGATGCTGCTGTAAAAGCAGCAGAATTTGCACATAAAAACGGAACAAAGGTGCTTTATGATTGTGGTGGTCTTTATGAAGGTGTAGAGAGACTTCTGGCTCTTGCTGATATAATGATTCCATCTGAGGAATTCGCAATAGGACATACCGGTTGTGCTACTGCAGAGGAAGCAGCAAATAAACTGTATGAAATGTATAATCCTGAAATTGTTGTGGTTACACAAGGCAAAAAGGGTGGTATCATATTTGACGGTAAAACAATAACCTCATATCCAATATACCCTGCAAAGGTTGTCGATTCTAATGGGTCCGGCGACGTTTTTCATGGCGCTTTTGCTGCTGCTATAGTAAAGGGTTATGATTATCTGAAATGCTGTCATTTTTCAAGTGCTGTTTCGGCAATAAAATGTATGGGTGTTGGGGCAAGAGAAAGTGTACCAAATTTTGAAACCGTAAAAAATTACTTAAGGGAGAATGGTTATGAATTATAAGAAGACATATGTACCGAAAAACGGATATACACCTATTTGTAAGATAGGAGAGTGTTCCCTAAAAAAACTTGAATTTGGTATTATTGAACTTGATGCAGGTCAATCCTTAGACTTTGTAACAGAAGATAAGGAAACGGCATTTATTATGCTTGAGGGCCATTGTAACGTTATGTTTGATGGAACAAAATGGGAAAATGTTGGAAACAGACAGAATGTATTTGAAAATCGCAAAGCAGAATGTTTTTATATGCCAATTGAGCAGGTGTGCACAATTGAGGCGATTGACCATATAAAAATTGCTGTTTGTGCAACACCTGTTAAAGAAAAAACAGAGCCACAATTACTTCGTGAGGATCATGTTGTGATTAAACTTTTGGGTGAGGTTCCATATCAAAGAGAAACAAGCTTTTTAATTGACCAAAACAGTAATGCAAAGGTTCTTACAATTGGTGAAGCTTATTGCACTGAGGGTAACTGGGCAGGTTTTCCTCCACATAAGCATGATGAAAATAATATGCCTACCGAATGCATTTGTGAAGAAATATATTATTTCTTGTTTGACCCAAAACAAGGCTTTGGTGTTCAGTGTTTATACACCGCTGACGGTAGTGTTGATGAGGCATATCGTGTTAAGAATGACGAATTAGTGGAATTTCCTTATGGTTATCATACTACGGTTTCTACACCGGGTTACAAGTCATATTTCTTATGGCTTATGGCTGGTGACTACCAAGGATTTAATCGTAGCTCTGACCCTGAACATGCATGGATAGAGAATAGATAATTTTTATAGAGATATGCTTGCAGGCGTATCTCTATAATGTTATTATAATAGTATATTTAACATATTTTCACAGGAGATAGGTTTATGAAGTATTTATTAGGAATTGATTTCGGCGGTGGTTCTTCAAAAGCAACACTTATTGATACAACCGGAAAGATAATTGCGGAAAGCATTGCAGAATATCCAACCCTTTATCCCGAAAACGGCGCATGTGAGCAACGTGCTGAAGATTGGATATGTGCATTAAAGTTGAACATAAAGACTCTTAGGGAAAAAAGCGGTATAGATACGAAGGATATTCTCTGCATAGCACTTGATTCTGCAACACATACATCGGTGCTTTGTGATGAAAATTTTTTACCGATTCGTCCGGCTATACATTGGACGGATAGTCGTTCAAGAAAACAGGCTGAATATTTAAAGCAAAATTTTGGTGAGCAAATATTTGCTCTTGCTTATCATCGACCCGATACCATTTGGACCTTGCCTGAAATTATGTGGGTTAGAGATAATGAACCCGATAATTTTAAAAAAATCCGTCATATAATGTTTGAAAAGGATTACATAAGATATTATTTAACCGAGGTTTTTTGCACCGATTATATAGAGGCTCAAGGCTCTATGCTATTTGATTGCAATAAAAACGAATGGTCAAAGTATTTGTGTGATTTGGGAAATATCGATATTAGTTATCTTCCGCCAATAGTAAAGCCAACCGATATAATAGGCAGTGTTACTGAGAAAGCTGCAAAAGAAACGGGACTTACGGTGAAAACTCCGGTAATTTGCGGAACTACTGATACTTGTATGGAGGTATTTGCTTCGGGGGCAGTAGTCAAAAATGATGTTACTGTTAAGCTCGCAACGGCAGGCAGAATTTGTGTTATAACCGATAAGGCATATCCAAACAAGCACTTTGTAAATTATGCTCACATTGCTGATGGACTATGGTATCCTGGTACAGCAACTAAAGCTGCTGCTTCATCGTATCGTTGGTACAGAGACACCTTC
Organism: Acutalibacteraceae bacterium; assembly: GCA_045601645.1. Lineage (GTDB taxonomy): Bacteria > Bacillota > Clostridia > Oscillospirales > Acutalibacteraceae > UMGS172. The sequence continues at coordinate 11,967 of JAZSAC010000096.1, forward strand.
GGTGGTGAATATAAGGAGCTTGATAAGGGTGCTGAGGAGGTGGCAATCGGCTGTGATGGGTTGATTTTTCATCCGTATATAAACGGTGAGTTGACTCCTTATGCCGACCCGATGCTTTGTGGCAGTTTTACAGGTGTACGTGCAACACATGAGAAAAAACATTTTACAAGGGCTGTTTTAGAGGGTGTTTGCTACTCATTGCTCGATTCTAAATTTGCTCTTGATTCGATAGGCATTGAATATAACAAGACCGCCACACTTATTGGCGGCGGTGCTAAAGGTAAGCTTTGGAAACAAATGACAGCCGACGTATTGGGAATTACTCTTAAAACGACCGAGAGTTCGGATTCTTCCTTTGGCTCTGCAATGCTTGCAGGTATAGCTATGGGGGTTTTCACTTCGCCTGAGGATGCAGTATTAAAATGTGTAAAAGAAACCGATATAATTGTACCTAATCCTGAAAACACTGAAAAATATCGTAAGGTTTACGAAGAATATAAGAAAATTCATGATGCATTAGCACCTATATATGATGCAAGAGGTTAAAAAAATGCAAATTGTTGTTTGTGTAAGGCAGAGTGTAAGCGGAGAAATTAATCCGTTTGACGCCTGCTGTTATGAGGCTGCATTAAAAGTAGATAACGCAGAAGTTATTTTGCTTAGTATGGGACCTCAAAAATCATTTCAATTATTAAAAGACCTTACGCGTCTCGGCGCTAAAAAAGGAATATTATTGTGCGATAATGCATTTGCCGGTGCCGATACTCTTGCGACTGCATATACTTTAAGTCTTGCTGTTAAATTGTTAAAACCTGACCTCATTTTTTGCGGAAGGCAAACAATTGATGGTGATACAGGGCAGGTAGGACCTGAACTTTCAGTGCTAACAGGATACAATCTTGTTACTAATGCGATGGCACTTAGCACCGATAAAAATAGCATAACTGTTATAAATCGAAACGGTGAGACAATAAGTTCAAAATATCCGACACTTGTTACGATTGAAAGAATCAATAATCTTAGATTGCCCAGCATTCGTTCTAAGGTTGGTGAGGTTGAAATTTGGAACGCTGAAACACTTGATGCCGATTTGTCCAGATGTGGACTTGTTGGTTCGCCAACAAAGGTTTTAAAAAGTTTTGAAAATATTCAGGATAGACGCAAATGTACTTTTATAGAGCCTAAAGTTTTATTTGATGTAATAAATGCTTCTTTAAAAACGAAAAAGGTTAAGAGTTTGCAAAAAACTGAGGGAAAGCTACTTAAAAATCTTTGGGTAATTGGGGAATCACCGCTTGAAATGGCAAAGACAGTAAGCGACGATATTCGTGTAATTCCGTTAGATGATGCAAATAGTTTAGCCATGCGTATTAAAGAGGAAAAGCCTAACGTTGTATTATGGGGTAGTGATACAAAGAGTAAAACGATTGCAGCGTCGGTTGCAGCAATGTTGCAGCTTGGTTTGTGCGCCGATTGTACAGAACTTGAAACCGATGGGGAAGAGCTATATATGTATCGTCCCGCTTTTTCCGGTAATGTTATTGCAAAAATTGTAAGCACCACGCTTCCTAAAATGGCAACAGTAAGAACGGTACAATCTGAAAATGCACCGATAACGGTTGGTGTCGGCTATGGCGTTAAAGAAAATGTTAAAGATGTTTTGAAATTTGCAAAGGAACTTTGTGCTGATGTTGTTGCATCGCGTCTTATGGTTGACCATGATTATTTCCCATATTCTCAACAGGTTGGATTGACGGGTAAAACCATTAGTCCCGATGTTTATATTGCAGTGGGCATTTCAGGTGCTGTACACCATATAGCAGGTATTCGTTCAAGTGGGACAATTATTGCTATAAATCCTAATAAAGATGCTGATATTTTCAAGTATGCCGATTATGGAATAGTAGATACATTTGAAAACTGTATATTAAGTATGTAAGTATAATATGTATAAAAGAGCACCACCTATTAGGTGGTGCTCTTGTTTTTGGCGGAGAAGGAGGGATTCGAACCCTCGAACCACTTTTAATGGTTACACGATTTCCAATCGTGCGCGCTCGACCAGCTACGCGACTTCTCCGTATCAGCCGAAAACCATTATACA
>JAZSAC010000097.1:0-2743 GCA_045601645.1 Acutalibacteraceae bacterium
CATTACGTTTTCAAGGCTTTTTTATTGGTGGAGATAAGCGGGATCGAACCGCTGACCTCTTGAATGCCATTCAAGCGCTCTCCCAGCTGAGCTATACCCCCGAGCACTTGGATATATTAACATATTTCTTTTTAAAATGCAAGTATTTTTTTAAAATTATGAATACAATGTGTCAATTATCATAGCCGTTAGGATTGTTTTTTTGCCACCGCCATGTATCAATGCACATATCGTCAATTGTTTTTGTGGCTTCCCAACCCAAAAGAGATTTTGCTTTGCCGGCATTTGCATAAACTTCATCAGGGTCACCCGGACGACGGTTGTCAATTTGGTAGGGAATAGTGATTCCCGAAGCTTTTTGAAAAGCATCCTTAAGCTGTAAAACACTGCAGCCGTTACCGGTACCGAGGTTAATTGCTTCACAACCTGTATTGCTAAGTGCCCAATTTACAGCTTTAACATGGCCTTTTGCCAAATCTACTACATGAATATAGTCACGTACACCGGTTCCGTCAACAGTATCATAGTCATTTCCAAAAACGTGAAGCTTTTCCAACTTACCAACGGCAACCTGAGAGATATATGGCATAAGATTGTTTGGAATACCCTTAGGGTCTTCACCAATCATTCCGCTTTCGTGTGCGCCGATGGGATTGAAATAACGCAACAAAGCAATACACCATTCATCGTCTGAAGCAAAAATATCGCGAAGAATTTCTTCAATAAATAATTTGGTTCTTCCATAGGGGTTAATTGCACCTAAAGGCATAGTTTCGTCTAAAGGCATAGTTTTTGAAAGACCGTAAACGGTTGCAGAAGAAGAAAATACTAGTTTTTTTAAACCGAATTCCCTCATAACATCACATAAAACAAAAGTGGAATCAAGATTGTTTTTGTAATATTCAAGTGGAATTTTAGCAGACTCTCCTACAGCTTTCAAACCGGCAAAATGTATAACTGCTTCAATTTTATTTTCTGTAAAAATTTTTCTTAATGTATTGCCGTCTCTGACATCAGCCTCATAAAATTTTATTGGTTTGCCGGTGATTTTTTCAACTCTTTTAAGTGATTCAAACTTACTATTTTGTAAATTATCAATCACAACAGTTTCATAACCTGCTTTATCTAATTCAATTAAGGTGTGGCTGCCGATATATCCGGCACCACCGGTAATAAGAATAGCCATAATAAAATCTCCTTAAAAATCAAACAATTTTTCTACCCATTAAGACGCCCATTACCGATGCCATCATAAGACCTCTCGTCCAACCGCTTGAGTCACCCAAACAATATAATCCCTCAACGCTTGTTGTCAAGTCCTCATTCATTTTTATACGGTTGCTGTAGAATTTTAACTCAGGAGAATAGAGTAATGTTTCACTTGAAGCAAAACCGGGGACGACATTATCCACAGCTTGAATAAAGTTAATAATATTTGTCATAGCACGATAGGGCATAGCGGCGGTAATATCGCCGGCAACTGCATCGGGCAATGTTGGTTTGATATTAGAATGTGCCAGTTCCTTTTGCCAAGTACGTTTGCCGTCTAAAATATCACCATAACGTTGCACAAGAATATGCCCTGCTCCCAACATGTTTGTAAGCTCGCCGACTTTTTGGGCGTATTCAATAGGTTGATTAAACGGAACACTAAAGTTATGTGAGCATAGTATTGCAAGATTAGTATTTTGCGATTTGTAGTCTTTATACGAATGACCGTTTACAACAGCCAAATTGTTATCGTAGTTTTCTTGGCTTACAAAACCGCCGGGGTTTTGACAGAAGGTTCTAACCTTATTTTTAAAAGGTTTTGGATAGCCGATAAGCTTAGACTCATAGAGAACTTTATTGACAGTTTCCATAATTTCGTTTCTAACTTCAACACGGACACCAATATCAACAGTGCCTGGTTGATGGGCAATATTATGCTCTGCACAAAGCTTTTCAAGCCAATCTGCACCGCGTCTGCCTGTAGCTACAACAGTGCTTTCGGCAACAATCTCATAATTCTTTTTACCATCGGTTGCGTAGATGCCTTTACATTTTTTCTCTTCAAAAATTAAATTAGTGCACTCTACACCAAAAAGTATTTCAACACCGTTGTTCTGCAAATATTTTTCTATTGAAAGATAAATATTCTGGGCTTTTTCGGTGCCCATATGTCGAATAGGGCAGTCAACAAGCTGTAATCCGGCTTGAATTGCACGTTTACGAATTTCCTTAACCTCATCGGTACTTCCCAAACCTTCAACATGCTCATCTGCACCAAATTCAAGATAAATTTTATCTGCATAGTTAATAAGTTCCTGAGCAAAATTTTCGCCTATAAGTGTTGGCAAATCACCGCCGACTTCATAGCTTAATGATAATTTTCCATCAGAAAAAGCACCAGCACCCGAAAAGCCGGTGGTTATGTGGCAAAATGGTTTGCAGTTAACACATTTTTTTGTTGTTGCTTTGGGACAATGACGATTTTCGACAGATTGACCTTTTTCAACAATAATAATTTTTTTCTTGGTGCCGAGCTTAATCATCTCAATAGCAGTAAAAATACCAGCAGGGCCGGCACCAACAATAACAACGTCTGTTTTCATGTAAAATCTCTCCGTTTATATATTCGGTAGATGTGTTGAATTACCAAAACAATTAACCAAATAATTTTAACATAATTTTAATAGATTTGCAATAGAAAATAATATCGTTAAACCGAATACTGTTATATAATATTTAATTTAATTATATC
>JAZSAC010000098.1:0-2410 GCA_045601645.1 Acutalibacteraceae bacterium
ACTTTTTTCATGCATAACTATTGCAACCCAATCTATTTTATATTATTATAATAATGTAAATCTTATCAATAATCAATGTATATTTCGTAAATTTTTATTTTTTTGGAGGATTAGCATGCATACCACAGACCAAATTTATACTCTTATAGGTGAAAAACTTAAACAAAATTTTGGCATTTTACCTGAACAGGCATCTGATGACTTTTTTTATAAAGCCTCTATTTTGGTTGTTCTGGATATTATGCGTAAACGCCGCACTGCTTTTCGTGATAAGATTTCAAATTCCGAGAGCAAAACGGTTTACTATCTTTCAATGGAATTTTTAATGGGTCGCTCCTTAAAAAATAATCTTTTTAATTTAAAATTAGACAAAGCCTTTGCATCGGCTTTAAGTAAATATGGCGTAAAGCTTGATAATCTTTATGAACTTGAACCTGATGCAGGTTTGGGTAACGGAGGCTTAGGTAGACTTGCTGCTTGCTTTTTAGACGGATTAACTACCGGTGGATATCCGGCAATGGGCTACTGTATCAAGTACGAATTCGGCATTTTCAGGCAAAAATTTGTGGATGGATGGCAAACCGAAATGCCTGATTTTTGGTTGCCCGGCGGAAGCTGTTGGCTTGTAAAACGTGATTCCTCATCTGTGGATGTTAATTTTGGCGGAAATGTACGGGAATCTTGGTACGACGGGCATCACAGTGTCGAGCTTGTTAATTGCAACACAGTAAAAGCCGTACCCTATGACCTTATGGTAGCAGGTGCCGACGGTAAAAGTGTTAACATTTTAAGACTTTGGAGTTCCGAAACACCTGCAATTGACATGACCGCATTTAATCAAGGTGATTACATCAGAGCTTTAGAGCATCAAGCAATGTCAGAGGTAATAAGCAAGGTTTTATATCCCGAGGATAATCACCCCGAAGGCAAATCTTTGCGATTACGCCAACAATATTTTTTAGTATCTGCATCGGTGCAGGATATTTTACACCGTCACTTAAGAGAATATAAAACATTAGACAACCTACCTGAAAAAGCTTCTATTCATATAAACGATACTCATCCTGCTTTAGTTATCCCTGAGCTTATGAGGTATCTTTTAGATGAATGTGATTACACATGGGATAAGGCTTGGGATATTGTGAAAAGAACTACTGCGTACACAAATCATACCATAATGCGTGAAGCTCTTGAATGTTGGAAAACCGACCTTTTTCAAGGTCTGCTTCCAAGAATTTATCAAATTGTAACCGAAATTGACAATCGATTCCGCGCGCAAATGTGGGAAACTACACACGACAGTAATTATATCTCAAGAACCGCTATTATAGAAGGTGGAGTTGTAAGAATGGCAAACCTTTGTGTTGCTTCGTGCCACAGTGTTAACGGTGTTTCTAAACTTCACAGTAATATTCTAAAGGATACTCTTTTCAACGACTATTATCGCATAACTCCCGAAAAATTCACCAATGTTACAAATGGTATTGCAATAAGACGGTGGCTTTGTCAAGCCAACCCCGAATTAACAAAACTTATTACTGAATGTATTGGAGATAAATTTATCCTTAACAATGCGCTGCTTAAAGATTTTGAGAAATTTGCCGACGACAAAACCGTTTTGGAACGGCTTTCTCAAATAAAGCGTATAAATAAGGAACGCTTCGGTTTATTTGTCAAAAAAAACTATGGCATAGAACTTAACCCCGACTCTATTTTTGATATGCAGGTAAAACGTCTGCACGAATATAAGCGTCAACATTTAAACGCTCTTCATATTATTACAGATTACCTCTATTTAAAAGAAAATCCCAACGCCGATTTTACTCCTAAAACTTATATTTTCGGCGCAAAAGCCGCTCCCGGCTACTATCTTGCAAAACAAATTATTCATATGATTATAAGTCTTAGCAAGATAATAGAAAACGACCCTACTGTAAAAGATAAGCTACGCGTATTTTTTGTTGAGGATTACCGAGTTACTATGGCAGAGCTTATGATTCCATCTGCAGATATAAGTGAACAAATTTCATTAGCATCGACCGAAGCATCGGGCACAGGCAACATGAAGCTTATGCTTAACGGTGCCGTCACCTTGGGAACCGAGGACGGCGCAAATGTTGAAATTCATGATGCTGTAGGCGATGATAATATTATAATTTTCGGCATGCGTACGCCTGAGGTTATGAAACTACGTGGTCAATATCACCCTCATCAATATTATGATAACAACCCCACACTCAGCCGTGCCGTTGATTTCATATCTTCAGGTATTAACGGAAATCATTTTCCCGATTTAATAAAATCACTTAAGGAAACCGATTATTATATGTCTTTTGCTGATTTTGACGACTACTGTGCGGCACAACAAAAGGCTTCAGAGCTTTATAATCAATCAGATGTTTGGAACAAA
>JAZSAC010000099.1:0-16533 GCA_045601645.1 Acutalibacteraceae bacterium
AAAAAGGACGGTATTTCTACCGCCCTTTAAACTTATTGATAATCATCTATTCTAAAGCAATGTGTCAAAACAGCAGCTTTGTTAGCTTCTACTTTCAAATCTAAGACAACATGTTCTCTTCTATACAACTCAACACCCTTAGTATCAATTTTATCCAAGATTTTTGAAATGATATCTTCAGATAAAAATTGTCCCATTTTAGAGTTCTTAATAGAAGCTACAGAGCCTTCTTTAGTATAACTCTTATCGTAATAATATTGATAACTGCTAAAGATAAGAACCACATAATCTCCTGCCGGTACATCTTCAATTTCAAAATGACCGCTGGTATTAGTTTTAGCAATAATGTATCCATCATCATAAACTTTAACTGCCGACTCATCTTCTTTCAGTTCGCCATAATCAAGTGTTTCTATACCAATTAAATCAGCATCTTTTGACAAGTTTGCGGGAACAATAACAATGGTAGCTGCATCATCAGCAGGTCTCTCAGTAGCCATATAATACTTATTTATGATACCACCTGAAGCTGAGTTCTCTTCCTTAGAAACAATGCTTCCTATACCAATAACATTAATATTACAGGTTGCCGAAGCCTTACCGTCCTCGGTAGATGCGGTAAGGGTTGTTGTTCCGCTTTTTACACCGTAAACCTCTCCCTTTTTAGAGATAGATGCGATGCTTTCATCAGCAATTTTATAAACTAACTTTGTTTCTGCAGGGGCTACAGTAATGTCATCAGATACCATGTTGTATTTATCAATACCAACCGTATAGCTTTGGGCACCAAAACTAATTGTAACGTCTACAGAATCCCCTTTACCATCACCTTGCGAACCACACGCGGTAAATGATAAAAGCATAATTACAGATACCATTAAGCATAATAATTTTTTCATATTGATTTGCTCCTTTTTTAATTTTTTATATCAATTTTAAATAGATATACTTAATCAAACTCAGTTTCAAGATAATCAGCATAATAAATGTAACTCATCAGCCGGTATATTATTATGAGGATAACTACGTTTAAAATACCATGTATTCATGCCTGGGTTCTTTTCTACCGATAAGTTCATACATAGCATCATGATTTCCATTGCCAATTACATTATCCCAATCGGTAAGAGAAATACCCACTTTAGTAGTAACCGAGTAATCCCAATTTTGTCCCGCATTTAGACCAACGGAAGCTGTTTCAGAAGACACTGTGATTACTTGTAAATCATTTGATTTTTCCCTTTATCGCAACTTAATATGAGTATATCATAAGAACATTTTACTGTCAATATAAAGAAACCTAATAGTTTTTACTGTAAATCAAAACAGACCTGATATTTTTCCATCGTCATCAACATTGATATTTTCGGCCGCAGGCACCTTTGGTAGACCGGGCATTGTCATAATATCGCCGGTCAACACAACTACAAAACCCGCACCTGCCGAAACCTTGACATTTTTAATAGTAACCTCAAAATTTTCGGGTGCACCGAGTTTTGTTGCATCATCTGAGAAGGAATACTGTGTTTTAGCAATACAAACAGGATATTTATCAAATCCTAACTCGGTGAGCTGTGCTATCTGTTTTTTAGCAGCCGGCAAAACATTTATACCGTTACCACCATAAATCTTTTTAACAATGTTTTCGATTTTTTCTTCAATAGTTCCCTCAAGCTCGTATGAAAATGTGAAATCACCTTTTTCTTCTTCGCAAAGTCGTACTACCTCTTTTGCAAGGTCAATTCCGCCGTCTCCTCCCTTTGCCCAAACATCAGACAAAACAACGTTAACCCCTAATTCTTTACATTTTCTAATAATAAGCTCAACCTCAGCATCGGTATCAGTAGGAAAACGGTTAACGGCAACCACAGATGGTAATTTGTAAACATTTTTAATATTAGAGACATGTCTTAGAAGGTTAGGCAGTCCCTTTTGTAATGCCGAAAGATTTTCATTTCCAAGCTCTTGCTTTGCCAAGCCTCCATGCATTTTCAATGCACGAATGGTTGCAACAATAACGACGGCAGACGGAGTTAATCCCGCCATACGACATTTAATATCAAGAAATTTTTCAGCACCTAAATCAGCACCGAAGCCCGCTTCGGTAATTGCATAATCACCAAGTTTCATTGCAAGTCTCGTTGCCATAACCGAATTGCAACCATGAGCAATATTTGCAAACGGTCCACCGTGTACCAAAGCAGGTGTTCCCTCTAATGTTTGAACTAAATTAGGTTTAATAGCGTCCTTAAGCAAAGCGGTCATAGCACCGACTGCTTTTAAATCACCGGCAGTAACAGGCTTTTCATCATAAGTATAGCCAACAATAATTTTAGAAAGACGTTTTTTAAGGTCAGAAATAGATGACGAAAGACAAAAAACAGCCATGATTTCAGATGCTACGGTAATATCATATCCGTCCTCACGCGGAACACCGTTTACTCTTCCGCCTAAACCATCGGTAACAAAACGCAATTGACGGTCATTCATATCAACACATCGTTTCCACGTAATACGACGAGGGTCAATATTTAAAGCATTACCTTGATAAATATGGTTATCAAGCATCGCAGCTAATAAATTGTTAGCTGCACCTATTGCATGAAAGTCACCGGTAAAATGGAGATTGATATCCTCCATAGGTACAACCTGTGCATATCCTCCACCTGCGGCACCACCCTTAACGCCGAAAACCGGACCTAATGACGGTTCTCTTAAAGCGACCATAACATTTTTTCCGATTTTACGCATACCGTCGGCAAGACCGATAGTAGTAGTGGTTTTTCCCTCTCCTGCAGGAGTCGGTGTAATAGCCGTAACAAGAACCAGTTTGCCATCTGACTTTACACTTTCATCTAACAACGACAAATCAACCTTTGCCTTGTATTTTCCATATTGCTCTAAGTATTTCTCATCAATCCCTGCTATTTCGGAAATTTCTGTAATAGGTCTCATTTTAACCGATTGTGCAATTTCAATATCTGTTTTCATTGCTCTCGCTCCTTAAATTATTACTTGAAATATTTTACTGCTGCATCAAACATTCCGATTTCATAATTACCGTAAACATTCTTATAAAGACCGTTGCCTTTTCTTTCACTATGTCCCATTTTTCCAAAGACACGTCCGTCGGGTGATGTGATACCCTCGATTGCAAAGGCAGAATTATTGGGATTAAAACGGATATTGGAGGTTACATTTCCTTCTAAATCTACATATTGTGTTGCAATTTGACCATTAGCAGCCAACTCTCTAATAAGCTTTTCGTTACTTAAAAATCTACCCTCACCATGCGAAATGGGAACAGTGTAAATTTCACCAACCTTAGTGTTTTTCAGCCATGGAGACTTATTAGATGCAATTCTTGTATGAACTATTCTTGATTGATGCCGTCCAATTGTATTAAATGTTAATGTGGGACAACTTTCGTCGGTATCAATGATTTTACCATATGGAACAAGTCCCAATTTAATCAATGCTTGGAAGCCGTTGCAAATACCTGCCATAAGTCCGTCACGATTATCGAGAAAATCTGCAACCTGCTCTTTTATCTCAGCATTACGGAAAAAGGCTGTAATAAATTTTCCTGAGCCATCAGGTTCATCACCACCTGAGAAGCCACCCGGTACAAATATAATTTGAGACTTACTTATAGCCGATGCAAACTTTTCAATCGATTCGGCAATGCCGTCTGAAGAAAGATTGTTAATTACAATAATATTTGACTCAGCTCCGGCATCATTAAACGCTTTTGCACTATCAAACTCACAGTTTGTGCCAGGAAAAACAGGTATAACAACCTTTGGCTTAGCGGTTTTAATTGCAGGAGTTTTATATTCGGTAGCAATATATTCAAATGCTTCTATTTTTTCTTGCTTTTGTTCAATATTGCAGGAATACACTGGTTCTAATTTGTCCTCGTATATTTTGCATAATGTATTTAAATCAACACATGAGTCGGCATAGCAAAGCTTACCACTATCGGTAGTTTTGCCTAAAACAATACCATCATATGAGTCATCGGCAAGTTCTATAATAAAGGAACCGTAATTATAACCGAATATCTCATCAACAGAAACATTTTCACTGAATTTAAATCCAATCATATTACCGAAAGCCATCTTCATAATGCCTTCAGCAATACCACCTGCACTTACTGTCCATACAGCAACAGCCTTTTTAGAACTAACCAGACTGTAAACCTTATTAAATGTATCAATAAGTGAACTTGTTATAGGTAAACCGTTTTCATCATACTGTGGCTTAACGAGTATAACCTTATGATTTACATCCTTAAATTCACCTGAAACAACATCTTTAACATCACCTGTTGTTACGGCAAAAGAAACCAAGGTTGGCGGAACATCTAAATCCTCAAAACTACCACTCATAGAATCTTTACCGCCGATTGAAGCAATACATAACTGCTTTTGTGCCATAAATGCACCAAGCAACGCAGATAAAGGTTTGCCCCAACGCTTACCATCAGTATTAGGACGCTCAAAATATTCTTGGAAGGTTAAATAAACATCTTCAAACTTAGCCCCTGATGCAATGAGCTTAGAAACAGACTCTATTACCGCTAAATATGCACCATGATACGGTGATTTTTCAGCAATAAAGGGATTATATCCCCAAGCCATAAACGAGCATGTATCGGTATGTTTCTTTTCAACCGAAACCTTATTTACCATAGCCTGCGACGGTGTAAGCTGATACTTGCCACCGAAAGGCATCATAACCGTTCCGGCACCGATAGTCGAGTCAAAACGCTCGGAAAGGCCACGCTTTGAACAAATATTAAGGTCACCTGCAAGGTCTGTAATACCTTTTTCAAAGCAACTGGGAATATCTTTTTTATAACACTTAGGTGCAACAGGAGTAATTTCAATATGCTTTTCAGCACCGTTTGAATTTAAAAACTCTCTAGATAAATCAACAATGGTTTTGCCGTTCCAATGCATTTTTAACCTTGGCTCTGCAGTAACCTTAGCAACAACTGTTGCTTCTAAGTTTTCACAAAGAGCCAATTGACAAAAACGTGCAACATCTTTAGGCTCAACAACGACTGCCATTCTTTCCTGCGACTCGGAAATAGCAATTTCAGTACCATCAAGACCGTCGTATTTTTTTGGAACAGCATTAAGGTCAATTATAAGACCGTCTGCTAATTCACCAATAGCAACCGAAACACCGCCTGCACCAAAATCATTACAACGTTTTATAAGACGTGATGCCTCGGCGTTTCTAAATAATCTCTGCAGCTTTCTTTCTTCGGGAGCGTTGCCCTTTTGAACCTCAGAACCACAGGTTTCAATAGAACTTAATGTATGAGATTTAGACGAACCGGTAGCACCGCCGCAACCGTCACGTCCCGTTCTTCCTCCTAAGAGTATAACAACATCGTCAGGTGAAGGAACCTCACGTCGTACATTTTCTTGTGGTGCTGCCGCAATAACGGCACCTATTTCAAGCCTCTTTGCAGCATATCCATCATGATATATTTCATCAACCTGTCCTGTTGCAAGTCCGATTTGATTACCATAAGAAGAATATCCGGCAGCAGCTGTTGTGACGATTTTACGTTGAGGCAGTTTGCCCTTCATAGTTTCACTGACCGGCTTTAATGGATTAGCAGCACCTGTAACACGCATTGCAGCATATACATAAGAACGTCCCGACAACGGGTCACGAATAGCACCGCCTATACAGGTTGCGGCACCGCCGAATGGTTCAATTTCGGTAGGGTGATTGTGTGTTTCGTTTTTAAACAAAAGCAACCATTTCTCTATTCCCTCTTCGGTCTTAACATCAATCTTTACGGTACAAGCATTGATTTCCTCAGACTCGTCTAATTTAGGCAATAATCCCCTCTTTTTAAGAAGACGTGTACCAATAGTTGCAATATCCATAAGGTTAATAGGTTTTGTACGATTAGTTTCCTTACGCGCATCAAGATATTCTTCATAAGCTTGCTGTAACAGCTTATCCTCAAACTTAACGCTGTCAATAGTTGTAAGAAATGTAGTATGACGGCAATGGTCAGACCAATATGTATCAATCATTCTGATTTCGGTAATAGTCGGATCACGATGCTCTGAAATAAAATAATCACGGCAAAACCTTAAATCGTCCAAATCCATCGCAAGACCTAATGATTTAACCATATCATTAAGTCCTGCATCATCTAACTTGCAAAATCCGTTTACTGTTTCAACTGTTTCAGGAATGGAATAGTTGACCTTTAAAGTGTCATACCTTTCCATTTTTGCCTCACGAGATTCAACAGGATTGATAACGTATTTCTTAATTTTTTCAATATCCTCAGCAGTCAATTCACCCTTTAGCATATATATTCTTGCAGTTTTTACAACCGGCTTATCTTTAAAGGAAATCAACTGGATACATTGAGATGCACTATCGGCTCTTTGGTCGAATTGCCCCGGTAAATATTCAACAGCAAAGGTTAAATATCCGTTTAAATCAAGATCCTCTGAAACAATATCTAGCTGTGGCTCGGAAAAAACAGTTTTGCAGGTATAGTCAAACAATTCACGGCTGATATTTTCAACATCATAACGATTAATAAGTCTCAACTCGGTTAATGATTTTACACCTAAGAAAGTTCTTATGTCCTGAGCTAAAAATTTTGCTTCATTAGCAAGTTCAGGACGCTTTTCAACAAAAACTCTATAAACCATCAATTTTTCTCCTTTGCCTGTAAAGCTTTTTTACCAATATCCTTACGGTAATACGCATTTTCAAAATTTATCTTTGCTGTGTTTTCATATGCCTTATTTATAGCTGTTTGCAAATCCTCTGCAACAGCAGTAACACCCAAAACACGTCCGCCTGCTGTAAGTAATTTACCATTATCTAACTTTGCACCGGCAACAAAAACCTCGCCATCAATATTTTTTGGTATTGTTATTTCAAAACCGTTTTCATATTTTACGGGATATCCGTTTGATGCCATAATCACACAACAAGCTGATTTGTGGGAAAATTCGACCTTTGTATCAGCCAATGTGCCGTTTGCTGTAGCCTGCATAACAGTCAACAAATCACTTTCTAGCAAAGGTAAAACAACCTGCGTTTCAGGGTCACCGAAACGGCAGTTATACTCAATAACTTTAGGACCGTTTTCGGTAAGCATAAGACCGAAATAAAGACAACCCTTAAATGTGCGGTTTTCAGAGTTCATTGCCTTTATTGTAGGTAGGAAAATAGTTTCCATACATGTGCTTGCAATATCCTCAGTATAATAAGGATTAGGTGCGACGGTGCCCATGCCACCGGTGTTTAAGCCTTGGTCATTATCACCTATACGCTTGTGGTCCATTGATGACACCATTGGTATAACTGTTTTTCCGTCGGTAAATGCTAACACAGAAACCTCAGGTCCTGTTAAAAACTCTTCAATAACAAGACTGTTACCACTATCACCGAAAATTTTATCCTCCATAATAGAACAAATAGCTTCCTCTGCCTGTGAAAGTGTTTCGGCAATAATAACTCCCTTGCCCAACGCCAAGCCGTCAGCCTTAATAACAATAGGGAGCTTACAGCCCTTTACATATGTCAATGCCTCTTTTATATCAGTAAAAGTTTCATATTCAGCAGTAGGAATATTATATTTCTTCATAAGGTTTTTCGAGAAAACCTTACTACCCTCTATAATAGCGGCTGCTTTATTTGGTCCAAAACAGGCTATCCCAATCTCATTTAATCGGTCTACACAGCCTAACACCAACGGGTCATCAGGAGTAACAACCGCAAAATCAATCTTTTGTTTTAAAGCAAAATCCACAATACCGTCTAAATCTTTAGCACCGATATTAACGCATGTTGCATCTTTTGCTATACCACCATTACCCGGCAAAGCAAAAATTTCGGTGATTTGCTTATTTTCTTTCAATTTGCGGATAATAGCATGTTCACGTCCGCCTCCGCCGATAACCATAATTTTCACTCAAATTTACCTCACAATCAATGAATCAATGGTGGAAAAGTCTCATCTTAGTAAATGCCATACAAATATTGTATTTATTACAACACTCAATTACAACATCGTCACGAATTGAGCCACCCGGTTCAGCAATATAGCTTACACCACTCTTTTTAGCGCGTTCAATATTATCATCAAACGGGAAAAACGCATCTGAACCCAATGCAACGCCTGAAAGCGTATCAAGATATGCTCTCTGCTCTTCTTTTTTAAAAATTGAAGGTTGCTCAGTAAAATATTTCTGCCAAATGCCATCGGCACAAACATCTTCTTCATTTTGATTTATATATCCATCGATAACATTATCGCGGTCAGGCCGTCCTAAGCTGCTTTTAAAAGGAAGGCTTAAAACCTTATCGTGCTGACGCAAGAACCATGTATCAGCCTTACTACCTGCCAAACGAGTACAATGCACACGCGACTGCTGACCCGCACCAACGCCGATTGCCTGACCGTCAACAGCAAAACAAACAGAGTTTGATTGGGTGTATTTTAATGTGATTAAAGAAATAATAAGGTCACGAATTGCCGATTCAGGCATGTTTTTATTCTCGGTCACAATGTCAGATAAAAGTTCTTTGTTTATTTTAAAATTATTTCTTCCCTGCTCAAATGTAATGCCGTAAACCTGCTTATGCTCTGCCTCGGCGGGAACATAATCAGCATCAATTTTAACAATATTGTAGTTGCCTTTTCTTTTGGATTTCAAAATTTCTAAAGCTTCAGGCTCATAGCCGGGGGCAATAACGCCATCAGAAACCTCACGTTGAATAAGTTTTGCGGTCGTAACATCACAAATGTCTGATAATGCAACCCAATCTCCAAATGAGCACATACGGTCGGTGCCTCTGGCACGAGCATAGGCACAAGCTAAAGGCGACTCATCAAGTCCGTCAATATCATCAACAAAACAGGCTTTTTTTAATCTATCGTTCAAAGTAAGCCCAATCGCAGCAGAGGTTGGGCTTACATGCTTAAATGAGGTAACAGCAGGCATACCTAAGGCATCTTTAAGTTCCTTTACCAACTGCCAAGAGTTAAACGCATCAAGGAAGTTAATATATCCCGGTTTGCCGTTTAAAATTTCAATAGGGAGGTCGCTTCCGTCATGCATATATATTTTTGATGGCTTTTGATTGGGATTACAACCGTATTTTAATTCAAACTCTTTCATTTTAGTTCTCCTTATTTGTTTTTATTTATAATTATTTCAGTTGGCTTGCTGCCATCAAGAGGAACCTGTCTTACAAAAAGTGAAACCTTATTTTCTTCATTAAGATTGTTCCAACAAATGTCCGCTAATTCCTCAGCCGTGTTCGGCATTGCAACCTCCTCCGGTTCGCCATAAAAGGACGGAATCGGATTGCCATCACACTTATAAGTATGAATAAAATGGCCTATACCGTTTTCACCTTCGCCATAATTATAGAAAAATCTTCTGCATGATTCCTTTCTGCCGTTAGCAGATTTAATTATTGAAAGCTTATAAACAAATGTGTTTCTTGGAAAACAATAGTAGCAAACGCCCGAAATACGAGGAGTGAAGTTAGGCTCATCAGGCTCAAACTCACGAATATTACATGCCTCTTCAAAACCATAATTATGTGAGCATTCATTTATCTTATCGAAAATTGTATTGGTTTGGTCACCGTTTGTAATTATATCAATATTGCCGCCTTTAGCTGTTAAATATGGGTTGTAAATAATAAGGCTTGGGTCGGTAAGCTTACTTTCATCAAAAGCCTTAGTTCTCATTCCGCCGTCAAAACGTTCAAAAATACGATTGCGGCTGTTTTCACTTCTTCCCATAATAAAATAAGCAATCAAAGCACTTTTCCCGTCAGCCGATTTTCCGATGACTATGCCACGACCCGGATATGTATTCTCGGATAATAATTTTTTTAAATCAAATAAAGCCATATTCATTAACCTTTCATCAATTTATTTGCAACAATTTCAGCAGCCTTAGGCAATAATTGCCATTCAGCCTGTTCCATAACTCTTTTTTGCAAAATCTCAGGGGTATCCCCTTCCTCTATTGCAACAGCCTTTTGTAAAATAATCTTACCGCCGTCGGCAACCTCATTTACAAAATGTACCGTTGCACCCGTTACCTTAACACCATATTCCAACGCCGCCTCATGCACACGTAAGCCATAATAGCCCTTACCGCAAAAAGACGGAATAAGTGATGGATGAACGTTAATAATCCTGTTACTGTAACGATTTGTAAAATCGGCACTTAAAATGCTCATAAAACCTGCTAAAATAATAAAATCTATATTATAATCGTTTAGAATTTCAATTATTTTACTTTCAAATTCTTTTGAATCGGCACAAAGCTTTTTTTCAACAACTACCGACGGAATATTTGCTTTTTTAGCCCGTTCTAAAGCATACACACCTGCCTTTGAGGATACAACTACAGCAATTTCACCGCTTTTTATAACACTGCCTTGAGCATCTATTAAGGCTTGTAAGTTAGTTCCGCCACCCGAAACAAAAACCGCAATTCTGGCTTTTTTATTCAGCATATAATTACACCCTCGTCAGAAGAAACTACCTCACCGATTATGTAGGCTTCTTCACCATTTGCATTTAATATTTCCAAAGCCTTTACAGCGTCCTCTTTAGCAACGGTTACACTCATACCGACACCCATGTTAAATGTATTAAACATGTCACGCTCAGAAATGTTCCCTGTTTTTTGTAAAAGGGAAAATATCGGTAAAATTCGAAGGGCTGCTTTATCAACCTTAATGCTTTTACCTTTAGGTAAAGCTCTGGGCAGATTTTCATAAAAACCACCACGTGTGATATGCGAAACAGCCTTAACCTTAACCTGCTCGAAAAGTGCCAGCATAGACTTAACATACATCTTAGTAGGCGTAAGCAGGGTTTCTCCCAAGGATTTACCATTCAATTCTTCCATCGGAGTTGTAAGGTCAGCATTTTCAATATCAAAAACCTTTCTTACAAGTGAAAATCCATTAGAATGTACACCTGTTGACGCAAGGGCTATAACAACATCATTGTCATTAACTGTGTTTTTATCTAATATTTTTGATTTATCAACAATACCTGTGCAATAACCTGCAAGGTCATAATCATCCTCAGGCATGAATCCCGGGTGCTCTGCCGTTTCGCCGCCGATTAAAGCACAGCCTGCTTGAACACAACCCTCTGCAACACCTGAAACAATATCTGCAATTTTTTCAGGTATGTTTTTTCCGCATGCAATATAATCAAGGAAAAACAGAGGCTTTGCACCGCAACAAATAATATCATTGGCACACATTGCAACACAATCAATACCGATTGTATCATGCTTATCTAAAAGCTGTGCAATTTTAATTTTTGTACCCACTCCATCAGTTCCGCTAACCAAACCCGGTTGTGTCATGCCGGTAAGGTCCAACCCATAGCAGCCCCCAAAACCGCCGACATCATCAAGGCAACCTTCATTCTTTGTTCGGTTAATATGTTTTTTCATAAGCTCAACGGCTTTATAGCCTGCTGTAATATCAACGCCTGCTGCTGCATAGCTCTCAGATTTTGAGTTTTTCATTTTTCTTAATCCTTTCAATTAAAACAATTACTCTTTACCATTCCAACAATATGTACAAAGCTTACACGGCTCTAACCCTATAGCTTTTACAATGCCTTCAAGTGACTGAAATTCAAGAGTTTTTAGATGGAATTCATCACACAGCCACTGACGGAATTTTTTTCCACGTTCGGTTGAGGAATCAGAATATTCATCAATATACTTTAACCCTTCCTCGCCCTCAATAGCAATGATTGCACGTCTGGCTACTAATTCCATTTCATTATTTGCTCTTGAAAAATTTAAATATTTACATGGATACATAATAGGAGGGCAAGCCGACCTCATATGAACCTCTTTTGCTCCGTTTTCATAAAGGAAATCAATTGTTTCCCTTATCTGAGTTCCTCTTACGATTGAATCGTCAACAAACAATAGCCTTTTATCTTGAATTAAATCGTGTACCGGTATCATCTTCATTTTAGCAACTCGATTACGGTCCTGCTGTTTTGCCGTTGTAAAGCTTCTAGCCCAAGTTGGCGTATATTTAATAAACGCACGGGCAAACGGGTGCTTACTCTTATTCGCATATCCGATAGCATGCGGCACACCCGAATCAGGTACACCGCCGACAAAATCCACGCCATCAGCAACGCCTTTTTCTTCATCATGCTCTGCCATAATTTCTCCGTTACGATACCGCATAAGTTCAACACTCACACCCTCATAATAAGAGGTTGGATAACCATAATAACTCCAAAGAAATGAACAAATTTTCATTTCTTTGCCCGGTTTTTCGAGTTGCTCCATACTATTTGCCGTCAACTTGACAATTTCACCGGGACCTAGTTCCTTAACATCCTCGTAACCTAATTTTTGATATGCAAAGCTTTCAAAACTTACGCAATATGCATCATCTCGTTTGCCTATTTTTACCGGAATTCTGCCCAATTTATCCCTTGCCGCAATTATAGAACCGTCATTCTGCATAACAATTATAGTGGCAGTTCCTTCTATTTTGCTTTGAGCGAATTTTATTCCCTCAACAATAGTTTCTTTTCGGTTTATCATTGATGCAATTAGTTCAATTTTATTAACACCGCCACTTGTCATAGCATCAAAATGTCCGCCAAAGTCATCTAAATATTCTTTTATCAATTCCTCGGAATTATTTATCAATCCGATATAGCAAATTGCATAGGTGCCGAACCTTGACCGTATTAATAACGGTTGCGGGTCGAAATCGCTTATACAACCAATTGCCGAAGTGCCGTTCATTTCATTAAAAATATTTTCAAACTTGGTTCTGAACGGAGAATTTTGAATATTGTGAATTTCACGTTGTAAACCGATTTCGCTATTATATGCTGCCATTCCGGCACGACGCGTTCCCAAATGAGAATGATAATCGGTACCGAAAAAAGCATCAGACATGGCATCTTTATTACTTACTACGCCGAAAAAGCCTCCCATATATTTTCTCCTTAGTTAAATTTTTCTTCAATTATTTTGTTTTTTTCCAAAACTTTTTGTGAAGCTTCATTTCTGGCTAGGTTTAATTTTTCAGCCAAATCTTTATCGTTTATTGCAAGTATCTGTATACAAAGCAAAGCAGCGTTAACCGCCCCATCAATTGCAACGGTCGCCACCGGTATTCCTGAAGGCATTTGTACAGTAGACAACAACGCATCAACCCCATCAAGATTGCTAGATTTTACAGGTATTCCTATAACAGGAAGTGTCGTTCTTGACGCTAAAGCCCCCGCTATATGAGCCGCCTTTCCTGCAGCTGCAATAATTGCGCCAAAGCCATTTTCACGGGCATTCATAGCAAAATCAGCCGCCTCGTTTGGAGTTCGGTGAGCTGAAAAAACATGCACCTCAAAAGGCACATTATATTCCTTCAAAGTAGTAATTGCCTTTTCTACAACCGGTAAATCGCTATCGCTTCCCATAACAATACCAATTTTTTTCATACTTATCTTATACCTCCGATTAATAATACAAAAAAAGCTGCCAAAAAACAAAAGAGCAGACCCCGCCCTATGCGGAATCTGCCCAGACGGTCGGCATTCTAAAAAATCACGTTTCCTTGTGTCAATTCACATTTTCCGTCAGTCACGTGAAATCATGTATATTATACCAAATTGTTATATAATTGTCAACCAAAAATCGCCCGTTTTCTATCTTATTTAATTATATTTTCATGTATTAATAAAATATCAAAATATCAACGAAATATTAAAAACAAACGACCTCTGAAACTTCTTCAGAGGCCATTGATTTATTATTATAAATTATAGTATTTATCAAACTCTGCCGGGTGAGGAATTGCAGACATTTGACTGCATTCTGCTCGCTTAGTTTTAATGAAGTTTTTAAGCAATTCTTCAGGGAAAACACCGCCGGCTGTAAGATAATCATGGTCAGCCTCCAGTGCATCAAGAGCCTGTTCAAAACAGGTCGGCAGTCCCTTAAGTTTTGCCTTCTCTTCATCAGGCAAGTTATACAAATTCATATCATAAGGACCCCAACCGTTTTCATGCGGATCAATTTGGTTTTTAACACCATCCAAGCCTGCCATCAAAATAGCGGCATAGCAAAAATACGGATTGCAAGTAGCATCCGGATTGCGAAGCTCAAAACGTCTTTCGGCAGGTTGCTTTGCATATGCCGGTATACGTATAACCGCACTTCTATTAGAGGTTGCATAGCCAACAGTAACCGGTGCCTCAAAACCGGGTATAAGGCGTTTGAATGAATTGGTGCTGGGGTTAGTAATAGCACAAAGCGAAGCTATATGCTTTAGCAAACCACCAATAAAATAGTGCGCTGTCTTGCTTAAATGGCTATAACCGGCATCATCAGAGAATACAGGCTCACCGACTTTCATCAAAAGCATATGAACGTGCATACCGCTTCCTGCTTCACCATAAATAGGCTTAGGCATTAAAGTAGCGCTTAGTCCGTATTTTGCTGCAGTATTCTTAATAATATATTTAATTATCATTGTAGCATCAGCCATTTTCGACATTTCACCCAGCTGCGGCTCAATCTCAAACTGACCGGATGCAGCAACCTCAGGGTGATGATACTTCACCTTGATTCCGGCTTCTTCCATCAACATACACATTTCACTGCGACACTCATAAGAAACATCGAAAGGCTTTGCTATATGGTAAGCCTTCTGCTTGGGAACAACATTTCCCTTACCCTCATCAAAGCTATTCCAATATGACTGTTTAGCATCAAGGCAAACAGATATTGAATTAGGCTGTACCTCCCAGCCCACCTCATCAAAAAGGTAAAACTCAAACTCCGGTAAAATAAGCATGGTATCCGCAACACCGCTGTCACGCATATATTTTTCGGCAGCAATAACAATATTTCTCGGATACTGTGCTAACGGACGATTTTCCGGAGAATCAATAATCATAGCATTACCGCTCATAGTCAACGTAGGAATATCACAAAATGGATCAATCATTGCAGTATCAGGATCAGGAATGAACACCATATCACTTTTTTCGACAACAGCATAGCCGTAATTTGAAGCATCAAAGCCTATACCGCTTTTAAAAACCTCTTCGGAAAAACTTTTTGCAGGAATGGTTACATGTCTAAACTGACCGTTAATATCAACCATTTTAAAATCAACCATTTTAATATCTTTTTCTTTTATAAGCTTAATAATTTCTTGGACTTTTTTCTGCATACATAATTCTCCGTTTCAAAAATAATTATAAAACCATAAAAGCCAACCTCTTAAAAAAGTTATAAAACTCAAAAGGTTAGCTTAAATACAAATTATTGATCCTGCTGATTATTTGCAGCCGGAATTTGTTGACGCAATGCAGCACGTGTTTTCTTGATTTCGTTAAGATTAGCTGTCAATTGCTCATCCGAACGTTGCATAAGGTCATCAACAAAGTCTTGTGCAGCCTTTCTCATATCTCTGCTTTTTCTTTGTGCAGCAGCTAAAATCTCACCCGCTTTAGCCTGTGCAAGTTTTGTAATTTCTTCCTGAGCTACCATGGCCTTTGCTCTTTCTTCTGCGGTACGCACAATGCTGTCTGCCTCGCGTTTTGCATTATTGATAATATCAGCACGATCAGCAACAATGCCTTTAGCCTGTTTAATCTCGGTAGGCATAGTCATACGCATATCATCAATAATTGCCCTGACCTTTTCAACATCAACAACAACTCTTTTGCCCGGCATTTTAAAGCCACCGTCAAGAACTTCGTCCAACTGTTCCATTAAATCGTCCATATTCATAAATTTTTCTTCCTTTCGCTTTCAATTCTTTTTATAATAATTCCATGAATAACCTCAGGAACAAAATCCCTTATATCTCCGCCCATACCGGCTATTTCTTTTACCATACTTGAGCTTAAATACATATTTTCTGCCTGTGTAGTTAAAAAGACTGTTTCTACTTCAGGATTAAGTTTTTTATTGGTAAGAGCCATCTGAAATTCATATTCAAAATCAGACATAGCACGCAAGCCCTTGACAATTGCACGTGCACCTACCGACGCTGCATAATCGGCAAGCAGCCCATCATACTTAGCCACCATTACATTTTGAATATCTGCAGTTGCCATACGTATCATTTCAACACGTTCATCTGCCGTAAAACTGGGGTGTTTTGAAGGATTGGTCACAACAACCACAATAACCTTCTCAAACATAGCTGCTGCGCGCTTTATAATATCAAGATGACCAACTGTAACAGGGTCAAAACTACCGGGACAAACCGCCGTAATATTTTTCATTTAACCACCCTAAACCATTTTCTTGTAAATTGTAACACCTACAAGCTTACCATATTTATATCTTCGGTACACAGAGAATCCGTTAATTTCATCAGGCAATTTTGTTTTTAATGTATGTTCACAAATAATAATACCATATTCACTCATTACGTTAGTACAAAGAGCCAATGCATCTGTCACCATATCTGTCGCATAGGGTG
>JAZSAC010000100.1:0-7835 GCA_045601645.1 Acutalibacteraceae bacterium
TATCGTTTAAGGTTTAATTTTAAAAATGATGCAGGTATTTTGGAATACCTTAACGGAAAAACTTTTGAGGTTCCGTCAGTCTGGTTTGCCGATAAGCTTTTTCCGAATATCAAATATAAAAAATTATAAAATAGTTATTTAATTTATAATTTAAAAAACGGCAGGTGTTCTACCTGCCGTTTTTATGTTTCTCTATAACCTCATCAGTATTTATACCGATGATTAAAACTCCCTTTATGAAAACAAAGTCCTATATTCTGGCTACACCTGTTTTAATTGCAGCTTCAGCAACCTTTTTAGCAACAGTTTTACCGATTCGTTCATCAAAAGCAAAGGGCATAATATACTCTTCGTTTAATTCTTCATCAGAAACCAATGAAGCAATAGCAAAAGATGCTGCCATCTGCATTTCTTCATTAATATCAGAAGCTCTTACATCTAAAGCTCCTCTAAAAATTCCCGGGAATGCCATAACATTATTGATTTGATTAGGAAAATCCGAACGTCCTGTACCCACTACTCTTGCTCCTGCAGCCTTTGCCTTATCCGGCATAATTTCCGGCACAGGATTTGCCATCGGGAAGCATATTGCATCTGAATTCATAGACTTTATCATTTCTTCAGTAACAATATTAGGTGCCGAAACACCAATAAATAAATCTGCTCCCTTTAAAGCATCGGCTAAAGTTCCGTGTTTCTTATTTAAATTAGTAACCTTTGCTATTTCAGCATGTGCTGAATTTAAATCTTTCATGTCATCACAAATAATACCGAAGCGGTCAACCATAGTAAGATTTTTTACACCCATTTTTAATAAATGCTTACCAATAGCAATACCAGCAGAACCTGCACCGTTAATAACACACTCTATCTCATCAATTTTCTTTTTTGTTAATCTTAAAGCGTTTAAAACAGCCGCACCCACAACAACAGCCGTTCCGTGCTGGTCATCATGGAAAACAGGAATATCACATATTTCTTTAAGCTTTTTTTCAATTTCAAAACATCTAGGTGCAGAAATATCCTCAAGATTTATACCACCGAAACCACCGGAAATAAGATATACTGTCCTAACAATTTCGTCAACATCTTTACTTCTGATACACAGAGGAAAAGCATCAACATCAGCAAATTCTTTAAATAAAACACATTTGCCTTCCATAACAGGCATACCGGCTTCAGGACCGATATCGCCAAGCCCTAAAACAGCGGTACCATCGGTAATAACAGCGACCGTATTCCAACGTCTTGTAAGTTCAAAGGATTTATTATAATCCTTATTTATTTCTAAACACGGTTCTGCAACACCTGGTGTATATGCCAAGGATAGCTGTTCTCGGTTTGTAACAGGTGTTCTTGATTTGATTTCAATTTTACCCTGCCACTCATAATGTTTTTTTAATGATTGTTCTTTAATATCCATGTTAAACTCCTTATTTATAAGAACTGTTTTTAGTAGTATCAAATTTTACATCGCCTAAATACTCAACCGGATTAAGACCAACAAATTTGCACATGTCAAACATTTCAGAAACAGTATTTATGTTAACATTTATTCCGTTTTTAAGTCTGTCTTCCTTAGCAATAACTTCTTTTTCGCCGTGAGTATAAATTCTTGTCTGACCTTCAGACTTGGGTGACTCGCGTAATTCTTTTAAGAATGTAGAAAAATGAGATTTAATTTCTTCTGCATCACCAAAGATATTTGGGTTAATTACAACAAATCCATGGCATGTACCGCCCTTACCGTTTACATGTGTGTGATTTGAGGTCATACCTTGTGATAAAATCGAACAGAATATTTCACAGAACATTCCATAACCATAACCTTTATGACTGCCAAGCTGTTCAGTTGAACCACCCAAAGGCATAATACCGCCACCATTTTTTGCAACAATATTCTTCAAAACATCAGCAGCATCAGATGACGGCTTACCTGATGCATCAAGCGCCCAACCATCAGGTAATGGCTTATTTAGCTTATTATAAATTTCAAGTTTACCGCGAGTAACAACTGTAGTAGATGCATCAAAAAAGAAATCATATGGTTCTGCCGGAAAAGCTACAGCAATTGGGTTGCTTCCAAGCATTGCAAGACGTCCAAAGGTCGGCACCATAATAGCCTCACTGTTTGTCATAGCCATACCGAGTAAGCCTGCATCACAAGCCATTTTAGCATAATATCCTGCAATACCAAAATGGTTGGAATTACGAACGGTAACTACGGCCATACCGGTTTTTTTTGCTTTCTCTATTGCAATATTCATTGCCTTGTGAGAAATCAACTGTCCCATACCGTCATGCCCATCTATAACAGCAGAAACGGGTGTTTCAAACACAATCTCAGGTTTTGCGTCAACTTTAATAAGACCCTTTTCTATTCCTTTATGATAACGTGCAATACGTTGCATACCGTGAGACTCAATACCATATAAGTCAGAAAGCAAAAGTACATCAGTGATAATTCTACTTTCCTCCTCAGAAAAACCAAACTTACCAAAGCAATCAAGACAATATTTTTCAAGCTGCGGATAAGTATATTTAATGTAATTAGATGCCATAAAACAAAACTCCTTATTTAAATATTTTTACATGTATAATTTTACTACTTTTATTACAAATTTGCCATTGACAAATATGTTGATTTTTAATATTTTTTTTATTGATTTTAGCTAAAAACTCACTATCAAATCTTAAAGCTATGCTTGATATATTTTAAAACAAGTGTTATAATTCTTTTATATTAAAATAATAAACGAGGTAAAAATAATGACAAAAATTGATGTTTTTTCAGGTTTTTTAGGTGCAGGTAAAACAACCCTTATAAAAAAGCTGATTGATGAAGCGTATAGAGGAGAAAATCTTGTACTAATAGAAAATGAATTTGGTGAAGTCGGTATTGACGGTGGCTTTTTAAAGGATACCGGCATTGAAATAACTGAAATGAATTCAGGCTGTATTTGTTGCAGTCTTGTTGGTGACTTCGGCGAAGCTCTAAAAAAGGTTATTACACAATACAATCCCGACCGAATTTTAATTGAACCTTCAGGTGTTGGTAAGCTAAGTGATGTCATCAGTGCAATTAAACACATTGATTCCGATAAAATTGTCTTAAACGGTTTTTCAACAGTTGTAGACGCTAATAAATGTAAAATGTACATGAAAAACTTTGGTGAGTTTTTTAACAATCAAATTGAAAATGCAGGTACAATTATTTTAAGTCATACCGATGATATTTCCGAGGAAAAGTTATCAAAATGCATTGGACTTTTGCGAACTCATAATACCGATGCAACAATTATCAGTACACCTTGGTCGCAAATTGACGGTATTTCTATTTTAAATGCAATTGAGAATAAAAACACATTAAAAAGCGAACTTGAAAAACTAGAACATAATGTTCATCACCACGAACATAACGAACATTGCGACTGCCACGAACATCATTATGAGCATGATGAGCATTGTAATTGTGGACATAAACATCATCACGCCGATGAAGTTTTCACAAGTTGGGGTAAAGAAACAACCAACAAATACACAACTCAACAACTGACCGATGCTTTAAAGCAACTGGATAATGATAAAACTTACGGTTTCATACTCAGGGCAAAAGGTATCCTCCCTGCTACTGATGGCTCATGGATTTACTTTGACTACATTCCCGGAGAGGTTAATGTAAGAAAAGGAAATGCTGAAATCATCGGAAGGATTTGTGTTATTGGCTCAAAAATAAATGAATCAGCAATAGAAGACTTATTTAACATTTAAGGAGAACAACTTATGGATATACCTGTATATCTTTTTACCGGATTTTTAGAATCGGGTAAAACCAAGTTTATTCAAGAAACATTAGAAGACGAGCGCTTTAACTCAGGCGAAAAAACGTTGCTTATTGTTTGTGAGGAAGGCGAAGAAGATTATATTCCTGAAAAATTTTCAGGAAAAAATGTTTACATTAGAATGGTAAACTCACCTGATGAATTAACCACAAAAACATTACAAAAATGGATAAATGAAACTAATAGTGAGCGTGTTGTTATTGAATATAACGGAATGTGGAATTTAAAAGACCTTATAGATGCAATGCCACAAAAATGGTCAATTTATCAAGAAATGATGTTTGCTGATGTCAACACTTATGAAAACTATAATGCAAATATACGCAGTTTGGTTGTTGACAAACTGAAAACGGCTGAACTTGTTATTTTTAATAGATGTGACAAAAATACAGATAAAATGCCGTTGCATAAAATTGTTCGCGGTGTTTCACGAAACAGTGTAATAATTTATGAATATAACGACGGCAGTACTGAACAAGACACAATAGAAGACCCGCTGCCTTTTGACATAAATGCAGACATTATTGAAATTGCCGACAGTGATTATGCTATATGGTATCGTGATATGATGGAAGAAACCTCTAAATACAATGGAAAAACAGTGAAATTCAAAGCAATCATTGCTAAAGATACAAAGCTTGCTGATGAATGCTTTATTGCAGGTCGCCATGTTATGACCTGTTGTATTGACGATATACAATATGCCGGCTTAATTGCTGTATGCAAAAACAGTTGTACTAACCTTAAAACAGGTGATTGGCTTATGGTTACTGCAACCATATCGGTTGAAAAACATAAAATTTATCGCGGTATTGGTCCTGTCTTAAAGGTTATTGAATATGCCATGACAAGTGCACCTGAAGAAAAAGTTGTAACATTTTAATGTTTAATTTACAAATAAAAAACGCCCGTGAATAACTCACGGGCGTTTTAATTAATATTAGAAGAACGACAAAGAACCACTTGATGTAGTTATGTACCAATCACCATCAATTTTTACAACAATAATTTCATCTTCATCTGTATCCTCGTCATCATCACCCTCAATTGTCATTTCAACATCTAGCTCATAACCTTTGGTTACAGATTTCTTTTGAATATCATAATTTTCTTTAAGACCATCACGAATAGCATTTAATTTTTTCTCAGAAAGTTCCTTTTCTTTTGTGATTTCATAGCTGATTTTTATATCTTCGCCATACTCTTCTTCTAAATATTCCATACGTTCATCACTAGTATCTTCATATTCTTCTTTAAACTCATCAAGGTCAAAATCCTCTTCATCAACCATATACTCTAATGCAGCAGGAGGAATCATTTTTTCAATAGCATCAGCATCACCACTGATTAAATCAATATAATTATCGATTGCTTCAGTATAGCCGCCGCCAAATATCAAACAAGCTAAAACAACAACCACAGCAACAGCAGCAACAACACCTGCAGCGATTGCAATAACCAATTGGCTGAATTTCTTATCAGTTTTCATTTTCTTAATAAACTCTCCGCCTTTTTCTTTAGCAGAGCCGATAGCCTTGTCAATTTCAGTGCCTATACTTGATCCTGTAGTAGTGGATTTAACTGTTTCGGGTTTTACCTCTACTGCCTCTTCTTTAACTTCTTCCTTAGTTTCTTCCTTAATTTCTTCTTTAACCTCAGAAGCTGGTGCTTCCTCAACAACAGCATTACACATAGGACATACAGTTGCATTTCCCTCTAATTTTGCACCGCATTTACCACAAAATTTTCCCATAAATATACCCCTTTACTATTTTGTATTTAATATGTTAACATACATATTTTAACTTGTCAACCAAATCAAACAATTAATTGATATGAATCGTCACAAATATACCACAAATCGTCAATTTTGACAGCATAAAGTTGAATACTATCTTGGTCCGAATCTTTATCTCCACTGCAATAAATATCTAATCCTATGCTATATGCCTTTTTTATTCTAGATTCAATTATATTATAATCATCTTTAAGTGTTGACTGAATATTAGAAAATTCCCAACTATCAACCAAATCATTAGAATATATTTTATACTCGACTTTTGCATTTTCACCGAAATATAACTTTAGATTTGATAAATATTGAGCGCATGACGACTCTAAAACTGAATAAATTTGGTCATAGCTCATATTAAATTTTTCTTCTACACTAGCCCAACAGTCATCTGGAATCGTTGTTTTAATATCTGTAATATTGCCGTTATAAACAATATCAAAATAGGTATCCAGTGACGGCAAATATTCATTTGAATCCTTCTTTTCTGACAAAACACCTTCTAATAATTCGGTAACAGACACAGGTAAACCTACTGTTTTTAGATTACCGATAAATGATTCAATGTTTATATCCTTAAACCACTCATTCATTTGAGCTTCTTCTTTAAGGTTGTAGGCATTGTCCGGAATGATAATATCTTCATATTTTTTTTGCTCAGACTTTACCTTGATAGTAAAAAATTCCTCTCCTTCAAACAACGCTGACAATTTTGTATCTGATTTTTTCTCATTACTTTTAAATTCCAATTCGAGTTCAAATTTTGAAGCTTTATCTTTTGAACTGGAATTTTCTGTAGCAAGGTCCATAATAGCAACTATTTCATTTGATAATGCAATCTTGATTTTTCCGTTTAAATAGCCTTCTTTTGCAGATGAAAAATCATAATTATATATTTTAAAAGAAATAAGTTTCGCATCATTATATTCTAAATCAAAATCGCCTTTGATTATTTTATTATTACGCTCACCCTTACCTGCTAATAACAATTCATTTTCATCAACATTTAATTTTACTTCACAGGCAAAATCATCACCATCGGTTGCTGTTTTATACTCAAAGACAAAATCTTCAGAGCTTACACCTCGGCCAATAATTTCACCTTTTAAATCAACCCATGTTTTAACCTTTATGAATTGTTTATTATCGTTATCAGAATAATCTTCAGCCTCTTTTAGTTCATCAATTAGGTCTTTTACATTATCAACAAATTCATTATATACTTCATCAGCATTTTCATTTAATTGTTCAGCAGTATCAAAAATTATTTGTTTAATGTCCTCATCATCCTTTGCCTCTTTGAGAACAACTAACACAATATCTTTTAATATATCTTGGTCTATTTTATAGGTAAGTAATGTGGCATCCTGTTCAATATCATCTATATCAATAATATCACTTTTTTCATCAACATCATCAACGCAATCAATAATTAAATTATGATATCTAAGAATAAGCTCTTCTATAACATCTTCATTAGGAATTATTTCGGTAAATGTTGAGATATTAAATGAATTTGTTGTGTCAGCAACAGCAAAAACATCGGAAAAATTGCCTGATAAATACTTTTCACTAAGTTCCGGTATTTTAAGATAAACATTTTGCTGTTCACCATCAACTATGGCATCAAAATTTATAGCCTTGTTACCGTTAATTAAGAAAATAGAATCATATTCTACCAAGTTATCATAACTATTACCGTCAATCGACATCCCAATAGAATTAAGCCACGATAAATCAATATTCCCTGACTCACTCAACAATGACTTAAGCTTGTCACCCAAAATGATTTCTGTGGTATTACTTACACCCAGCTTTTCATCTGTTGTGCCCTTAAGTCTCGCTATAATATTTGCAACATCAGCTGCAACATCTTTCGCAACCGAAGATTCAACATGCTTATAATACGCTTCGGGAGAGCTTACTCCTTTTACAACAAAATTAGAAATATATGGAAAAGCAAAAGCTACCGTAATTGATGCTGCCACTATAATAACTGCAAGTGCTGCAAAAGCAATAGTTTTAATTCCTTTCTTATTTTTTACAACATTTTCTTTAATGGTTTTATGTTCTGCATCAGAAACAGCCGCTTCAGTAGAAACGACATCATCTTTTGCCGCAATAATAGATTCGTCAGGCGCAGTTACAGACTCATCAGACACGTCTTTCGTAAGCTTAGTACCACAATGAACACAAAATCT
>JAZSAC010000101.1:0-2449 GCA_045601645.1 Acutalibacteraceae bacterium
AGAATACAGATTATAGGTAAAAGTGAAGAGGGTTATCTTAATCATCTTACGACTGAGGAATATAATAAAAGAATTAAAGATTTTTTTGCAAAAAAACCATCGGCAGTTATAATTTCACGCAATTTACCAATAACTGATATAATGAGAAAAGCTGCAGAGGATAATAAGGTGCCTTTGCTTCGCACTTCTGATTCTACTTCGGATTTTATGTCCTCATTGATATCGTTTCTTAATGTTGAGCTTGCACCACGTGTTACTCGTCATGGCGTTTTGGTTGAGGTCTACGGCGAGGGATTATTGATTTTGGGCGAAAGTGGTGTCGGTAAATCTGAAACGGCTATTGAGCTTGTTAAAAGAGGTCATCGCTTGATTGCTGATGATGCTGTTGAAATAAGACGTGTTTCTTCACGTTCGTTAGTTGGCTCTGCACCTGAAAATATACGTCATTTTATTGAACTTAGGGGCATTGGAATTATAAATGCAAGGCGAATTTTCGGTGTTGGTGCTGTAAATCTCACTTCTAAGCTTGACCTGGTTATAGAACTTGAGCAATGGCGGCAGGATAAGGTGTATGATAGAATGGGGTTAGAAGACCAAAAGACATCAATACTTGATATCGAAATTCCGTCAGTTACTATACCGGTTAAACCGGGACGTAATCTTGCTGTTATTATAGAGGTTGCGGCTATGAATAATCGTCAAAAGAAATTGGGATATAATTCCGCACAAGAATTATTAAAAAAGCTGGGAATGTCTAACGATTCGACAGGTGATGAAAAAGAAGACTCTGATATATTTTTTTGATTTTTAAGAAAGAGGAATACATGTATTATTTGGGAATAGACTTAGGCGGAACAAATATAGCAGCTGCTGTTGTAAATGATAAATATGAAATAATCGGAAGGGCAATGGTTAAAACAAATTGTCCCAGACCGGCTGACCAAATTGCTGACAGTATATATGAGGTCGGCATGTTGGCAGTTAAAAATTCAGGATTAAAAATGGGCGACATAGCAGAGGTCGGAGTAGGGTCACCCGGTAGTGTTAATTCGAAAACAGGTTTTATTTATCATTCAAATAATCTTGGATTTATAAATACGCCGTTTGGAGAAATGCTTGAAAAACGATTTGGTTGTAAGGCTTTTTTTGAAAATGATGCGAATGCTGCTGCTTATGGTGAAATGCTTGCCGGAGCAGGAAAGGGTACCAGTCAGTTTGTTGCAATAACCTTAGGAACAGGCGTTGGCGGCGGTGTTATATTGAATAATAATATTCTTTCGGGAATGAACTATGCCGGTGGTGAGCTGGGACATATTGTAATTGTTAAAGATGGTGAACCTTGCTCTTGCGGAAGAAAAGGTTGTTGGGAGTCGTATGCATCAGTTACGGCGCTTATACGTATTACAAAAAATGCAATGAAAAAGAATAAAAATAGTAAAATGTGGGATGTTGTAGAAGGTAATATTGAAAATGTTAACGGAAAAACCTCGTTTGATGCAATGAGATTAGGTGATGAGACAGCAAAAGCAGTCGTTAAAGAATATTGCGATAATGTTGCTTGCGGTATTACAAATATTTTAAATATTTTTCAACCCGAGGTAATATGTATAGGTGGCGGTATTTCAAAAGAAGGCGAAACCTTAGTCGGACCTATTAGAAAATATGTTGAAAATGAAATATATTCTAAATATACAGATAAGCAGCCGGTCATCAAGGTGGCTGAGTTGGGCAATGATGCCGGTATTATTGGTGCAGCTTTGTTAGGTAATATTTATAGATAATTGTAATATATGTTAAAAGGTAGGTGGTCAGTATGAAAAGTGAAATTATCAAAAAAACAGCGTTTGATTTAGGGTTTAAGTGTTTAATACAAGAACCAATGAAGAATCATACAACCTTTTGTATTGGCGGACCTGCGGATATATTTATTGAGGTAAATGATAACAATAAGTTACCATTACTTTTAAAGGTTGTTAACGAAACAAAAGAAAAGCTGACCGTTATTGGTAACGGAAGCAATTTATTGGTTTCGGATAAAGGAATTGACGGTGTTGTATTATCTTTGTGCGATGACAGAATTTCGGTTGTCGATAATGTTATAGAGTGTAGTTCGGGAGTGAAGCTTTCTAAGCTTTGCAACATGGCTTTGAATGCATCTTTAGAGGGAGTCGAATTCATGTGGGGGATTCCGGGAACTGTTGGCGGTGCTGTCTATATGAATGCAGGTGCATACGGCGGTGAAGTAAGTCAAGTGCTTTCTTCGTGTACTTCTATTACAAAAGATGGTATGATAATTGAAAGAACTGCAGAAGAGATGAATTTTGGCTATCGAATAAGTGATTTTAAGACAAATGATGAAATTATACTCTCTGCTAAGTTTAATTTAAATAAAGGTAATGCTAGTGACATAAAAGAAAAAATGCAGGACCTTATTGCTCGTCGTAAAGAT
>JAZSAC010000102.1:0-46227 GCA_045601645.1 Acutalibacteraceae bacterium
ATTGCTACTACAAGGTCAAAAACTACCGTTAATAAAAATGTTGTAACCAAAACAATTATTTCACCCAAATCTTTGGTCTTTAAAATCTTAACAAAGCTACGCCACTCAGACATATTATACGCAACTACAAATAGAATAGCCGCAATAGTAGGCATAGGAATTAGTTTTGTATATGGCATAAAAAACACTAAAACAAGCAGTAGCACAATTGCATGAACCATACCCGAAACCGCGGTTCTTCCGCCGTTTTTTGCGTTTGCCGCCGTTCTTGCAATGGCACCTGTAGCAGGAATCCCCCCAAACATAACCGATAGCATATTTCCTACACCTTGAGCTACAAGCTCTGCGTTAGGATTATGCCGTGAATTAATCATTCCATCAGCAACAACACAAGATAGTAACGACTCAATAGCTGCCAAAACAGCAATTATTACAGCATCAGGCAAAGCAGCAACCACCTTGCTCATGCTAATTTCAAAACCACCTAATGTAAACTTTGGAAACCCGGTAGGAATAGTATACAACGTGCCGATTGTAGAAACATCTTTAAACAACGGCAAAAATGCTACCAGTAATGCACTTACAATAACCGCAATAAGTGAGGATGGTATTCTTTTTTCAATTTTAGGATAAATAATCAAAATAATAAGACTTATAGCACCTATAACTAAAGCATATGGGCTGAATGTTCCTATTGCATCAATGTTAGCCTCAATTTTCTCAAAGGTTTCTATCGGTTTTACTCCGTTAGCATAACTTAATCCCAAAAAGTCTTTAATCTGACCGATAAAGATGGTCGCCGCAATACCAGCTGTAAAGCCTATAGTTATTGTCTTGGGCACATATTTTATAAGTTGTCCCAGCTTACAAACACCCATAATAATTAATATTATTCCGGCTAATAGCGTTGAAATCACAAGGCTTTCTATGCCTTTTGTGGCAACAATTCCTGCAACTATTGTTGCAAACGCTGCCGTCGGACCGGCAATTTGAATACTGCTTCCACCTAACAAAGATACCGTAAAGCCTGCAAATATAGCAGTATAAACACCCCTAGCCGGTTCAACTCCGGAAGCCAATGCTAAAGCAATTGACAACGGTAATGCAATAATTGCAACAATTATTCCCGCTATAATATCCTTAAATAATTGTTGCTTTTTATAACCTAAAACATCTGATAAAAGCTTGGGCTTTAAATAAAAACCTTCCACAAAAACACCCCCGCTGATGATTCGTTTTGTTAGAGATAATTACACCTTAACTCCTTATCTGTATAAGGAGTTATAAATGATGGTGCAACATCAAATACAGTTTTACAACCCGAAATGCCTTCACTATTCATTCTGACTGCTGCACGAGCATATGCCACTAAAACAGATGCCGTAAACTCAGGATTTGAATCAAGCTTTAAGCTATACTCTACACAATGATTATTTTCGTTATTTATTCCTGTTTTTCCGTTTCTTATTACCAAACCGCCATGTGATAATCTTTTATGATTGCAATTAAGCTCTTCGATAGAAATGAATTCAACCGAAGTATCATAATCAGCAAAATAGTTAGGCATAGTTTTTATTTCACGCTCAATTTTTGCTTTATCTGCACCCTCTTCAACCACAACAAAGCATTCTCTTTTATGCTTTTCTCTGGCGGTTAGTTGCAAAGGTTCTCCTGCCCGTACTGCCTTCAAAGCATCCTCGCAAGGAACCGTATATTGTCTTGCATCTATTACACCATCAATTCTTCTAATTGCATCTGAGTGGCCTTGACTTACACCTTTGCCCCAAAAGGTATATGTATTCCCATTTGGCAAAATTGCCTCTGAATAAAGACGGTTGATTGAAAACATGCCGGGGTCCCAACCGACTGAAATAATGGCAACCTTGCCCGATTTTTCAGCAACTTTATTAACATTCTCAAAATGCTCTTGTATTTTAGCATGGGTATCAAAGCTGTCGACAACATTAAAATGCTCGGCAAACATAGGTGTCTGCAAAGGCAGGTCTGTAGCACTACCACCGCAAATTATTAAGACATCTATATTATCTTTATATTTTAAAATCTCATCAACCGAATAGACAACCGTATTAGTCGCCGTTTTAAGTGTTGTAGGCTCACGCCTGGTAAACACACCAAACAAGTTCATATCAGGTGAAGCTAAAACAGCACATTCTACTCCCTTACCTAAATTTCCGTATCCTAATATTCCCACATTAAAACTCATGGGGCTACCTCTTTCCTTTTCAAAAATCTTAGAACAAAAATGTCACAAAACACCCTCAATTATAATAAAAAAAAGCCTCAAAGTCAACAACTAATAACATATAACCTCTGTTTAAAAAAGCGGAGGGATAACCCCTCCGCTATATTATTTATTAAGAGCTGTTTCAAGCATATCGGCTGCTGAATCAAGATAATCAACTGCAAAACGCTCAAATTCGCCTTGATTACAAAGCTCGGTTAACACAGTATCAATCGGCATTTTTCCTAAAGGCATTACCGCTATTTCAGCACAAAGCTCATCAAAATGGCTGTCGCCGAAAATATTGATTGCTTTATTACAGTCAGGACATTTTACATAGCTCATGTTTTCAATCATACCAAGTACCGGTATATTCATCATGGTTGCCATATTACATGCTTTTTTAACTATCATTGAAACCAAATCCTGCGGTGTTGTAACAACAATTATACCATCAATAGGTAAGGATTGATAAATGGTTAACGGAACATCTCCGGTTCCGGGAGGCATATCAACAAACATATAGTCTATCTCATCCCAAAATACATCTGTCCAAAATTGCTTTACAGCACCGGCTAAAACAGGCCCTCTCCAAACCACCGGCGAATCCGGATTTTCCAGCAATAAATTGCACGACATTATTTTAATACCGTTTGCTGTAACCTCCGGCAAAATACCTTTATCATTCATTTTTGCCCTTGAATTTATTCCAAACATTTTTGGAATTGACGGTCCTGTAATGTCGGCATCAAGAATGCCAACCTTATAGCCCTTACGACTCATCAATACAGCAAGCATGGCAGTAACCAATGACTTACCTACACCGCCCTTGCCGCTTACTACACCAATAACATGATGAACCTTACTGAATTCATTGAGCTTTTCCGACATATCTTCTATAGGCTGCTCTTTTTTTGCCGATTTGCACGTACTGCAATCACCATTACAACCTGTTTCGTTACACTTTCTTTCCTCTTCCATGACCTGTCCTCATTTCTTAAAATACACTTATATGAGTATAAAGCCGAATAAAATCGGCTTTATATCTTTGTTTTTAATTTGTTTTGTTTGAACTATCGTTGCTTGTCTGATTTGCAGATAACTTATTAAACTCGATTATAGAAACCTCAATATACTTAGTAGGTTTTTTATCCTCATCGCTATCTTCGCCACCTTGTTCACCATCAGGCTCGGGTAAAACAATTCGGTCAGGAACATCTACTTCAGTTATATCATACTTAAAATTAAATTCGAATGAGATTTCGTTTGAAACAGTCTTTGTAACCTTTTCAGTGGTGGCAACACCTGAATTATCAGGGTCAGCATCTTGTATTTGAACCTCAACCTCTATTGGATAGGTATAGGTATAGGTCACAGACTGTGTAGAAAGTCTACCCTTAGTATCAATTATACCGCTTACACGCAACCCTGTTGCAGTAACTGACATTCCTGCGGATTTTTCACTGTAAAACTCCTTACCGATTTCCTTTTCAGCATCAAAATCCGCATCATTAAAATCATATTCAAGAACAAATCCATAACCGCCGTTATCAGTTTTTACAATAACCGTATCTAACACAGTTATTGAAGAGGCGTTAAAAAACTCTATATCCTTAAACAAATCCTCTACAAAAGCATCTAAATTTTTATCTTTAGCAATTATATAATTAGCGCCCGCTTTATATCCATAAAACACCTCGCCGGTATTATAAAACTGAACAACCTCACTATTTTCACCGCTTTTTGCAATGGTTTCACAGCCAAAAACTTTACCTTTTTCAGAATTCATATAATCCAGTGAAACACTAAGTCTTGCAGAGGTTGTTTTTTCATCAACCGTTGCAGATTTTACCGCATTTCCATTAAAACCTAATGAAGTGGCATTTTGTAACGCTGTTTGAGTAGCAACATAGGCATTATTTACAATATCAATAGTAGCATTATCCACCGTATAACCCGAAGCTGTATTTTCAGGCTTCTTGTCACCGCAAGCACACAAGAGAGTCAACATTAAAACAGCTATCATAAGACATAATATTTTTTTCATAAAAAACCTCTTTTACATTAAAATCTTATACAAAGCACAAATTTTAACCTTGTTTTACTAAGTATACCACACAGAATAAAAAAAAACAACAATATAAGCCAATTTTTTTAAACTTTAGTGTTGTAATTATCTGTAAAATCTGCGATAATAATATTATTAAAACCGTAGCAATAGTTTTACATATTATATCAAGTGAGGTCATTTATGAATTTTAATGAAAATATGGCAGAGCTTCTTCTGCCAAACATTGATAAGGATCCCTCTTATTATGAAGAAAAATACCCACCTCGTAATTTAGGTGAAGGTGTGAGAATCACAAGAGTTGCACCAAGTCCTACGGGATATCTTCATTTAGGAACACTTTTTGTTTCTCTTATTAACAGGCTTGTTGCCGATTCAACAGGAGGAATCTTCTTTACTCGTATTGAGGATACAGACAAAAAACGTGAAGTTGAAGGCGGTATTGCCGATATTATAAGTGGTATTAAGCATTTTGGAATAGCTATTGATGAAGGCTTTGTTGACGCCGACCGCGAGATAGGTGCTTACGGGCCATATAAGCAATCTTTGAGAGCTGAAATATACCAATGCTACGCCAAGTCGCTTATTAAGCAAGGACTTGCTTATCCCTGCTTTTGTACCGAAGAGGATTTGGCTGAGGTTAGAATTCAGCAAGAGGCTTTAAAGGTGCGCACCGGCTATCACGGTCAATGGGCAAAGCACCGAAACATTACCTATGACGAAGCTAAAAAATTGATTGATGAAGGCAAACCCTTTGTATTACGACTAAAATCTAACGGATGTGAAGATGCCAAAGTGATTTTTGATGATGGTATTAAGGGTAAAATTGAAATGCCAGAAAATGATGAAGACTTTGTAATTTTAAAGTCCGATGGTATTCCAACCTACCATTTTGCTCATGCTGTTGATGACCACTTAATGAGAACAACCCATGTCATTCGTGGTGACGAATGGATATCATCAACTCCTAAGCATCTTCAGTTATTTAAACTATTAGGCTTCAAGCCTCCAAAATATGTACATGTTTCACCCATAATGAAACTCGACAATGGTGCTAAACGAAAAATAAGCAAGCGTAAAGACCCCGAAGCTGCTGTGCATTATTTTGCCGAACAGGGCTACCCTTCCGACAGTGTTATTGAATATTTAATGACCATTGCCGCAAGCGATTTTGAGGATTGGCGGAAGGCAAATCCAAATGAAGCCTATAAAAATTTTAATTTTAATATAAAAAAGATGAGTTCATCAGGTGCTTTATTTGATACAGATAAATTGAATGACGTGTCTAAAACCGTAATCAGCCGTATGAATGCCGATACTGTTTTAGAAAATCTTTTAGACTGGGCAAAAGTTAATGATAAAAGCTTCTATGATGTTTTAACAAAGGATACCGAATATTCAAAAGCAGTATTTAATATTGACCGTAACACTCCAAAACCACGTAAAGATATTATTAAATGGAGTGACGCAAAGTGCTATTGCGAATATTTTTTTGATGAGCTTTATAATGAGAATTATACGCTACCCGATAATATTGCTTATGAATCAGCTGTCAAGATACTTACAGCCTATAAAGAAGTGTACGACCCAACTCATGACAATGCGCAATGGTTTGATACTATAAAAAGCATTTGCCCCGTAGCAAACTTTGCAACCGAGACCAAAGCCTACAAAGCAGAGCCTCAAAAATATTCAGGCAGCCCCGGTGATGCATCGACAATTATTCGTATTGCTGTGACAGGGCGCACCAACACACCCGACCTTTGCAGTATAATGAAATTATTAGGTAAAGAACGCACAATTTCCCGTATTGATAATGCAATACAATATTTTAAGAACTTATAATTAAAGGATTGACAACGATGGAAAACAACAATATAACCGAAAACAAAGAATTGATGACTTCAAATTTTATTCATGATTTTATTGACGAGGATTTAGAAAAAGGTGTTTATCAAAAGGTACAAACCCGCTTTCCACCAGAACCTAATGGTTATCTTCATATAGGTCATGCCAAAGCTATTTGTATAGATTTCGGTACTGCCGAAAAATACAACGGTAAGTGTAATCTGCGTCTTGACGACACCAACCCCACCAAAGAAGATGTTGAATATGTTGATGCAATCAAGGAAGATATTGAATGGCTTGGTTTTAAGTGGGACAA
The DNA here is from genome assembly GCA_045601645.1 of Acutalibacteraceae bacterium. Classification (GTDB taxonomy): domain Bacteria; phylum Bacillota; class Clostridia; order Oscillospirales; family Acutalibacteraceae; genus UMGS172. The sequence continues at coordinate 6,475 of JAZSAC010000102.1, forward strand.
CGTTTACTTTGCATCTGATTATTTTGATTTTATATATGACTGTGCTTTAAAGCTTATTGATTTAGGCTTAGCATATGTAGATGAAAGCGATGCCGACACTATTCGTGAAATGCGTGGCACACTAACCGAGGCAGGCAAGAACAGTCCGTACCGCGACCGTCCTTTAGCCGAAACTAAAGATTTATTCCGCCGTATGACCGAAGGTGAATTTCCTAACGGCTCTATGGTTTTGCGCGCAAAAATTGACATGGCTTCGCCAAACCTCAACATGCGAGACCCCGTTATATACCGTGTTCTAAAAGCACATCACCACCGCACAGGTGATAAATGGTGCGTTTACCCTATGTATGACTTTGCACACCCTTTATCAGATGCTAAAGAAGGCGTAACACACTCACTTTGCTCTTTAGAATTTGAAAATCATCGTCCTTTATACAACTGGTTCTTAGAAGTTTTAAACATTCCTACACCGCCTCGTCAGATTGAATTTGCACGTATGAATGTTAATTATACCCTTACAAGTAAAAGAAAATGCTTAAAGCTGGTTGAGGATAATATTGTTGAAGGTTGGAATGACCCGAGAATGGCAACCATTAGCGGTATGCGTCGCAGGGGCTATCCTGCTGAGGCTATTCGCACCTTCTGTGAAAAAATCGGTGTTTCTAAAGCATACAGTGTTATCGACTATGCCTTACTCGAATCATGTGTAAGAGATTATCTTAATGTTAACGCCGAACGTGCTATGACTGTGCTACGTCCCTTAAAGGTTATCATTGATAATTATCCCGAAAATAAAAGTGAAGATATTGAGGTTGAAATCAATCCAAATAAACCGGAACTCGGCAATCGTATAATTAAGTTTTCAAGAGAAATATATATTGAGCAGGACGACTTTGCACTTGTTCCTCCACCTAAATACTTTAGACTTTGTCCTGAAAAAGAGGTGCGTTTAAAAGGCGCATACTTTATAAAATATGCTTCCCATGAAAGCGATGATGAGGGAAATATTACAGTTGTTCACTGCACATATGACCCTGCTACCCGCGGCGGTGATTCTCCTGACGGCAGAAAGGTTAAAGGAACATTGCATTGGGTAAATGTCCAAGATGCACAAGATGCCGACATTATGCTCTATGACCGTTTGTTTAATGTTGAAAATCCATCAAACGAAGAGGGTGTTTCTAGCTTTAAGGATAATCTTAATCCATCATCATTAACCGTTTTAAAGGGTTGCAAGTGTGAAGCTTTTATGAAAAATGCTAAACCCGGTGACAAATATCAATTCATGCGTCAAGGCTACTTCTGTGTGGATATTGCCAGCACACCTGACCGATTAATAATTAACCGTACCGTTGCACTGAAGGATTCATTTTCGAAAAAATAATTTTAAAATCAAAATTTATCGGTAAATCGGAGGTAAAATATGAAGGTAAAAGAAATTTTAGATTTTTTGACCAATATTGCACCTATTCAATTAGCAAGAGATTTTGACAATGTTGGATTGCTTGTGGGCAATCCGGAACAGCATGTAAATGGAATAATGGTTACTCTTGATTGCTTTGACGAGGTAATAGACCGTGCTGAAGACCTCGGTGCAAATCTAATTATCACTCACCACCCAATTATTTATACTCCGTTAAAAACCGTAACCGTTGACAATATAGTTTATAAACTGATTTCTAAAGGTATTTCGGTAATTTCAATGCATACAAATCTTGACCAAGCCGACGGAGGAGTAAATGATGCTTTGTGTTCAGCAATTGGACTTTATGATGTTGAAAAGATTACAACTGCTGATGGCTTTATTATTCGAAAAGGTTGGCTTGATAATGCAGAGGACCCCTATTCTTTTGCACGTCATATAAAAGAAACATTAGGTGGTACAGTTAAATTTGTTGCCGGCAACCGCGATATTTCGAGTATAGTTGTATGTTCCGGTTCGGGTAGCGATTACTTGAATGAAGCAATAGCATTAAATGCTGATGCATTTGTTACCGCTGATGTAAAACACCACGCATTTATTTCAGCAGGAAATTTAGGTATTTCTCTATATGATGCAGGACATTTTAACACCGAAGACGTTATCGTTTCTGCTTTATGTCGAGATATTTCGGGTGCTTTTCCTGAAATCTCGGTTTCCGAATGTCATTTTTCTAAAATAGAAAATATATAAAACACATTGCAAAAAGAGGTTTAGCAAATGCTAAACCTCTTTTTTTATAACATCAATTTTATCTATACCATAGTATTTTAAAACCTTTATAATATCTTTTGTAATAAGTTCTCCGCTGAAAATCGGCGGTATAGCCGGAGGACACGTAACCTCAGATATAGCACACACTCTGTCTAAAGCACAATCAACCGAAACCCTTTCAAACTCACAAAACAGTGCTTCTCTAATACTTGTGATTTTAGTAGCAATAGGTATTGTTGGTATGCTTTTTCTTTTAGTTTGCCCAACAGTCAACTTTGAAAACGCTTTTTGCACCCTTTCAAACGCCAATTCATCGGTATATGATGTAAACATCAACACAACCGTGTCTTTATCAGAGAATTCAGGTTCTACATAATTATTTCTCAAAATTATTGCAACTTCTTCCCCATCAATTCCACTGCTGTTACAGTCAACAGTTATCTTCAACGGTTCATTTCCAATAGTTGTAATTTTCTTTTTATTTAATATTTTCTTTATCTCGGTCACTTTATTTGCAACCATCTCAATTTTTTGAGAAAAGCCGTAACTTAAAATTTTATTACACAAATCAAGTGATTGCAACACCAAATAAGACGGACTTGTTGATGCAAACATCGACAAAAAATGCCTTGCAATATTCACGTATTTACAATCAGCATTTTTAGAGATATGCATATAAGCACCTCCCGTTAAAACCGGTAAGGTTTTATGGGCCGAATCACAGCATATGTCGGCGCCCAAATCAATAGGGTGACATGATGGTTTTAAAAATTTTAAATATGAGCCATGAGCATTATCAACTAACAGCATAACACCATACTTTTTACAAACCTTTGCAATTTCTGAAATATCTTGAACATTTCCAAGATAATCAGGCGATGTTATGTAAAAAGCAGTTGGCTTTTTTACCATTGAAGCTAAATGACTATCTAAAGCTTTAGGTAAGACAGCACAACTGCACAGATGCTGTTCGTAGGTAGGATAAAACCATTCAACCTCTATTCCCAATAGTGCAGCACCATAAAGAAAGGATTCATGCGCATTTCTTGTTGCTAAAACAAATGGTTCTTTACCGTAGGTTGCAATCGCAAGCATTGCCTTAATACAAAGTGAGGTTCCTTCGGTTGAATAAAAGGTCTGTGCTGAGCCAAAAATCTCGGTCGCATTAGACTCGCTTTCAGCGATTATGCCTTTTGGACTGCAAAGAATATCTGCACCCTTAACCTCGGTAATATCTAATCCTTCAAAACCCAACATATTATAGCCTTTATGCCCCGGCATATGTAATCTTGAAATGCCGCTTTTTAAATATGCATTTACAAAATCAACAATCGGCGTTTTCATATATCTTCAGACTCCGCAACCTTAATCATAAGAGCACACTCTATACGCTTTTTAAAAAGTTCACATCCATATTTATAAATACCGTTTACACTACCTGTTGCATGATAAGCATTTGCAGCGCATCCACCTGAACAATAAAGTTTCGCCCAGCAGTCCTTACATTCAGGTCTTGTATATGCATTACAACTACGAAATTGGTTTTGCACCTCAATATTTTTAACACCGTTCCAAACATCACCCAAGCTGTATTCGAGATTGCCGACAAATTGATGACACGGATACAATTCGCCCCATGGTGTTACTGCCATATATTCAGTGCTAGAGCCACAACCTGTAACCCTTTTATATATACAAGGGCCTTCAGCAAGGTCAATCATATAATGATAAAAAGTAAAACCGTCGCCCAAGCGTTTGCGACGTATCATTTCAACAGCTAGCTTTTCATATTGTTCGAATAACGTCGGTAGGTCCTGCTCGGTCAATGCGTAAGGGTCGTCAGTTGCACAAACAACCGGCTCAATACTTAATTCCTTAAACCCTAAGTCGGCCATATGTAAAATATCACTTGTAAAATCAATATTATTATGCGTATATGTTCCGCGTACATAATAATTCTTACCTTTACGCTTTTCTACAAACCTTTGAAACTTGGGTACAATATCATCATAACTTCCCTTGCCGGAAAAATATTTTCTAAAATGGTCATGGACCTCTTTTCTTCCGTCAAGACTTAAAACAACGTTACTCATTTCTTTATTAAGATAATCCATTATCTCGTCATCAAGCAGAACGCCGTTAGTAGTAAGGGTGAACCGAAAATTCTTATTATACTGTTTTTCAACCGAACGCGCATAATCAACAAGCTGTTTTACTACCTCAAAATTCATTAAAGGCTCTCCGCCAAAAAAATCTACCTCGAGATTTTTTCTAGTGCCTGAATTGGCAATCAAAAAATCAAACGCTTGCTTACCAACCTCAAAGCTCATCAAGGCGCGGTCGCCCTTATATTTACCTTGACTTGCAAAGCAATATGAACAATTAAGATTACAGGTGTGGGCAACATGAAGGCATAATGCCTTTACAACATTACTGTTATTTTTAAAATCATATGCGAGATTTTCATACACATCTTCTGTAAACAGTTTGCCATCGTTTTCCAGCTCTGATATATCTGAAATACACTCAGCAACCTCATCTGCTGTTATATCTTGATTATTGCTGTATTTATTTAATATAAATTCGGTTATTTCTTCACTTGAATTGGTTTTATACATAGATATAATATCATACGCGACATCGTCAACCGAATGTAACGAGCCACTAAATGTATCAATAACAATATTATAACCATTAAGCTTGTACTGATGTACCATTATAATCTCCTAATATCACACAAAAATGCCGCCTATATTAAAAGGCGGCATTTTGTAATTTTAAATATTACTTATTAGCATTTTCACATTTTTGGTTTGCTACGCCGCAAGAAGTTTTGCAAGCCGATTGGCAAGAGGTTTGGCATTCACCACAACCGCCGGTCTTAACACTTTTATTCATATCTCTTGTTTCAATTGTTTTAATTCTGCTCATAATATTACTCCATTCTGCCGCATTTACTATAATTCACCTCAGCGGCCGGTGACCTCATAGCTTAAAGCCAACTTTTACCTAAATATTTTAACACAGCAACCACTTTCTGTCAAGTTAAAGTTGATGTTATTTACCTTTCCTCACGGAAATATGACAATCCCAAGCTTGAAGGAGGCTGACTTTCGCGTTTACGACGCATACTGGTAATTACCAAAACAACTATTGTAACAACATAAGGTAACATTTCGATTATATCACGCTGAGCAAAGGATATATTTTTTATATATGAGCCAACATTATACAACATACCGAAAACAATTGAACCAACAATACCAATATGTGGTTTCCACAAAGTAAAGATAACAAGTGCAATTGCCAACCAACCCATTGCCTCAATAGTATACTCCCAGGAGCCATACAAATTATCCATAATATAGCAAAGACCACCAAGACCGGCAATTCCACTTCCAAGCATTGTTGCAACATAACGATACCTTGAAACATTAATGCCGGCGGCATCTGCCGTTGCAGGATTTTCACCGACAGCTCTCAAATTCAAGCCAACCTTGGTTTTTGATAAAACAAACGATGATATTAGAGCAATAGCTATTGACAAATAAACCATTATACCGTATGACAAGAACAATTCACCAAACCAACCCATTTCTTTTGCATCAAGAATAAGCGTTGTAAAATATTTAGCCGCAAAAGCAAACGATTTTATTCTACTTATCATAAAACCGGTAAGTCCTATACCAAAGGTAGTTAAAATCAAGCCTGTAACATTTTGATTGGCTTTTAATGTTACTGTTAGGAAGCAATAAATCAACCCCATCAATGCACCGCCTATAAAAGCAGCAACAATCGGTAGAAGAACCGCAACAGCAGGAATAACATTTAGTTTTCCGACTGCCGAACCATAGAGATACTCTGCAGTACACCCAAAAGCAGCACCCACCGACATAATTCCGGGTATACCAAGGTTTAAATGACCCGATTTTTCGGTAAGCGTTTCACCTGTTGAGCCATAAAGAAAGGTCATACCGGTTCTTACAGCTGCAGTTAAAAATGCTATCATTTTGCTTCCCCCTTATTTGATTTTCTTGTCATTATCTTATAGTTTATAAAGAACTCACAGCCTATTATAAAGAATAAAATAATAGCAGTAGTGATATCTGAAATATCATTAAGACCTAAATCTGTATTAACCTGTAATGCACCAACCTCAAAAAACACAATCAAAAGTGAAGTAAGTATCATTACTAATGGATTGAATTTTGCAAGCCACGATACAAGTATTGCAGTAAATCCTCTTCCTCCTGCACTACCAACCGAAATAGTATGATTCATTCCTCCGGATATAATCAACCCTGCAATACCACAAATTGCACCAGATATAATCATTGTGCGAATAATAACCTTTTTAACATTGATACCGATATAACGAGCTGTATTTTCACTTTCGCCGACAACCGAAATTTCATATCCCTGTTTACTATAACTGAGATATATATAAACAATCAAAGTAATAATAGCAATAATTATAATGTTAAGCAGCCATTTATTTGATATCGTCGGAAATCCGAATTCGTGCATTGGTTTTAATGTTCCGGAACCATCTTTTACCCAAGTATCAATAAAGAAGGATACCAATTGAATTGCAACATAATTCATCATTAAGGTAAAAAGTGTCTCATTCGTTTCCCATTTGGCTTTAAACACTGCCGGAACAACTGCCCAAACAGCACCGGCAATAATACTTGTAATAATCATTAAAGCATAAAGTAACGGCTTAGAAACGCTGTCACCTAAATAAAACATACATGCTGTTGCTGCAAGACCGCCGACCAAAACCTGACCCTCAGCACCAATGTTCCAAAAGCGCATTTTAAAAGCAGGAGTAACACCAACGGCAATACACAAAAGAATTGCCGTTTTATATAGATAAGACCAAGTTAGGTCGCCGGTTCCAAAAGCACCTTTAAACATAGCCTTAAAATATCTTATAGGGTCTGCTCCTCCTGCAATATAAACAATAAGTGAGCAAACACCTATTGAAAAAAGAACGGCTATTATTCTAATCATTATAGCCTTCCATGTATCAATAGCAGGTCTTTTAACCACATGAAAAAATGGTTCATGTTTTTTGATTTTTCCTTTTGACATTATTGCTCACCTCCGTGTGACATATCACCTTTTGTCATAAGCAGGCCAATTTGTTCCTTAGTTGCAGTTCGTCCATCGACTATGCCTGTTACTTTACCTGCACCTATAACCATGATTCTATCACACAATTCAATCAGAACATCAAGGTCCTCACCTACAAAAATAACTGCCACGCCTTTTTCTTTTTGTTCATTTAAAAGATTATATATCATGTATGACGAATTAATATCAAGTCCCCTAACGGGGTATGCTGCCATTAAAACAGTAGGTGATGCTGCAATTTCTCTTCCAACAAGAACCTTTTGAACATTACCGCCCGACAATCTACGAACAGGTGTAGACGGGCTTGGTGTTACAACCTCTAATTGTTCAATAATTTTTTCGGCAAGACTTTTCGGTGCTTTTCTTTCTAAAAAGAATGATTTGCCCTTGCTATAACTTCTAAGCATCATGTTATCAGTAATATCCATATTGCCGACCAAGCCCATGCCTAAACGGTCCTCTGGAACAAACGACAAACGAACACCCAATTGACGAATTTGAAGAGGTGATTTATCACGTAAATCCTCAACCTTACCGGTTTTTGGATTGTTATAATTAATACTGCCGGTTTCTATGTGTTGAAGACCTGCGATTGCTTCAAGCAACTCACGCTGACCGCTTCCTGCAATACCCGCAATACCCAAAATTTCTCCCGAACGAGCAGTAAAAGAAATATTATCAAGCAGCTTAACACCTTCACGATTTACACAATTTATATTGCTGACAACGAGGCGGTCTGTCACATTCTTCGGCTCATTACGATTTATATTAAGACTAATCTTTTTACCAACCATCATTTCGGTTAACATCGCCTCATCAACATCAGCGGTATTTACAGTACCTACATATTCACCTTTTCTCAAAACAGTAACCTTATCAGATAATGATAGTACTTCGTGGAGTTTGTGAGTTATAATAATAATTGCCTTACCGTCGTCACGCATACGGCGAAGAACAGCAAATAGTTTTTCGGTTTCCTGCGGAGTAAGCACAGCAGTAGGCTCATCTAAAATAAGAATATTTGCACCACGATATAAAACCTTTATAATTTCAACTGTCTGCTTTTCAGAAACCGACATTTCATAAATTTTCTTTCCAAAGTCGATTTCGAAACCATATTTTTTACTAATTTCCTTTACCTTATCACCGGCTTGCTTTAAGCTGAATTTTTTATCTTCAAGACCTAAAACTACATTCTCAGCAGCAGTGAAAACATCAACAAGCTTAAAATGTTGATGAATCATTCCGATTTTATATTTAAATGCGTCTTTCGGCGAACGTATAACAACCTCTTCGCCATTTACAAAAATCTCACCTGAATCAGGATAATAAATTCCGGAAATCATATTCATTAAGGTTGTTTTTCCGCTTCCGTTCTCACCTAAAACAGATAAAATTTCACCATGATTAACACTTAACGACACGTCCTTATTAGCAATTATATTACCGAACGTTTTTGTAAGCTTTTTTAATTCAACTGCGGGCTTTTGTTCCATTTGTTTTCCTCCGGTCATAATCTTGAAAAATATAACGAATGAAATTCATAATATTTTTCAACGACTACGGCTATTAATATAAATAACTGTAAGGCGGAGCGAATAGCTCCGCCTTACATAACTCAATATACTTACTGTTCGGTAATTCCGTCAATTCTAAGGTCAAAATAAGGTGCTGAACGGAACTCAGACTCTGCAAAGTAACCGTCTTTAATTACCTCGGTCTCACCTTGGAAATCGCCAAAATCATCAACGTCTGCAAGATATGTTGTAACCTTTTCACCTTTAACAGTGAATTTTGCGGTATCAAACACATGAACCTTGCCTGATTTTAAATCTTCAACAGCAGCTTTAACTGCCTCTACAGTACCTTCTGCAGCTGCACCCACATTGATGCCGGTAAGAACAACAGAACCTTCGCTAATACCACCGCACCAGTCTTTAGCAATCTCGGTTCCTTCGCATACGCTCTTGATAATATAGAGGAAGTAAGGAGCCCAGTTGATTCTTGAAGAAACAAGAAATGTTTCAGGGCAATCTTCATATGTGCTTCCGTTATATGATACGTTAGGAATACCCTTCTCTTCACATGCTGAAGGTGCACCCATAGAGTCAGCATGCTGGCTGATAAGTGCGCAACCATCATTGATTAAAGCAAGTGCACTCTGACGCTCTTTGTCTACATCATACCAAGAGTTAGTATATGTAACCTTCATGGTAGCAGTCGGGCAAACTGAACGTGCACCAAGGAAGAATGAGGTATAACCTGATACAACCTCTGCATACGGGAATGCACCAACATAACCGATAACAGCTTGCTCTGCTGTTATTTTATTGTCTTTAATAAGCTCGTTAAGCTTCATACCTGCAACTATACCTGCAAGATAACGGCCTTCATAAATTGAAGCAAATGCATTCTGATAGTTGTTAAGTTCTGATTTGGTGTGTGCCTGTGTACCGGTAGCATGGCAGAACTGAATTTCAGGATATTTTGCTGCAACCTCCATCATTCCTGCCTCATGACCGAATGAGTCAGCAAAAATAATGTCGCATCCTTGCTCTGCAAGATATTCAGCAGCTTCAGGACACTCTTCTTCTTCGTTTACAGGATATCTAAAAATAACCTGTTCGTCTGTCAAGCCAAGAAGTGCTTTAACTTCTTTAGCTGCATTCATAAAGTTTGCATCATAAGTTGACTTATCATCGTGTAAGAAAATATAGCCAATCTTAAAATCATCAGCAACTGTGAAATCCTTAACAAGTTGTTTTTCGGCAATAGGTAATTCACTGAGACCTGTAGTTTGTTTGTCTTCATTGTTGCCGCATGCTGCAAATGCAAACATCATAGCACATACAAGAAGAATTGCAAGAATCTTTTTCATTTTACTTTCCTCCAAAAATTAATTTTTTCGTAAAATAACTACACAATGTCAAATTTGTCTCAAAGCCCAAAACTATCACTAAAAAAACAAAAACAGACACAATATGTCTGTAGTTTTTAAGAATTTCGGGTAAACCAATAGTCGTGACTCGCGGCGTCACGATAGAAACTTTTGGGCCGAACAGAATAAATCCGAAAATCCAAAACTATATTGGCAACTGTATTTACTTTACGTTTTCATATTACCATATCGTTTACAAATTGTCAACATTTTTTGACAGGATTTTTATGTATTGCCATAAACTATTTGTTATGTTTCATATTGTTTTATTTTATAATATTTTTATAAAAAAATCTGCCCACTAAAACTTTAAGTGGGCAGATTACTTAATTATTTCACAAGCTCAATAACAGCCATCTCGGCAGCGTCTCCGCGACGCGCACCGGTCTTTGTAATACGGCAATAACCACCGTTTTTTTCAGCATAAGATGGTGCAATCTCATCATAAAGCTTCTTTACAACAGATTCCTTTGTAATAAAGCTGAGAGCCTGTCTTTTGCTGGCAAGACTACTGTCTTTAGCGAGTGTAATATATTTCTCGGTCATTGCGCTGACCTCTTTAGCTCTGTATACTGTGGTTTCAATTTTTCCGTTTTCGAGAAGAAATGTTACCATAGCTCTTAACATTGCTGTTCTGTGGTCGCTTGTTCTGCCGAGTTTTCTGGTTCCGGGCATTTAACTCACTCCTTATAAGAAAGCTGATTATTCGTCATCACTCGCAAGATTGAAGCCCAAAGACTGAAGCTTTGCAACTACTTCCTCAAGTGATTTTCTACCGAGGTTTCTGACCTTCATCATATCTTCCTCGGTCTTTTCGGTGAGATCTTCAACTGTATTGATATTGGCACGCTTTAAGCAATTGAAGCTACGTACCGAAAGGTCAAGCTCTTCAATAGACATCTCAAGAATTTTATCTTTTCCGTCTCCTGATTTTTCAATCATAATTTCACTGTTAGATGCTTCTATGGAAAGGTCAGTAAACAGTTTAAGGTGCTCTGTTAATATCTTAGCAGCCCAAGATACCGCTTCTTTTGCATTTAAAACACCATTTGTCCAAACTTCAAGAATCAGTCTATCAAAATCAGTTTGCTGTCCAACACGCGTATTTTCAACGCTATAATCGGCTTTGACAACAGGATTGTAGATTGAATCAACGGGAATAACCCCGATAGGAGTATGCTCGTTTTTGTTGTTTTCAGATGGAATATAACCTCTGCCTTTATCGAGAGTTAATTCCATAACAAGCTTTCCACCTTCATCTATGGTTGCAATATGCAACTCGGGATTTAGAATTTCAACCTCGCTGTCAGCCTTAATTGAAGCACCTGTAACCTCACATGGTCCCTCAGCCTCAATATATACCGTTTTGACGCTGTCGGAATGAAGCTTTGCGGTAAGCGCTTTTACATTAAGGATAATTTCAGTAACATCTTCCTTAACATTAGGGATAGTCGAAAATTCATGCTGAACACCATCAATCTTAACTGTTGTAACAGCAACACCCTGAAGAGATGAAAGAAGCATTCTACGAAGGCTATTGCCTATAGTTATACCATATCCACTCTCAAGCGGTTCAAGTGAAAACTTACCATAAGTGCCATCAGACGTCATTTCCAGTGTTTCAATTCTGGGCTTTTCAATTTCTATCATAAAAGCTCCATTTCTCCGCACCTTATTATTTTTATTTTCGGCAGTTTTGTGCGGCTACCTGCCAAAATTTTCTGAAATAATATTTATTACACGCTTCATGAAACTTAAGCCACGTAAAGCATAGCAATAAAACTATTATTATTTTGAATAGTACTCAACGATGAGCTGTTCTTCAACAGGAGCATCGATACCATCACGGTCAGGAAGGTTAATAACCTTAACCGTGAATGCCTCTGAGTTAGCATCAAGCCATGAAGCTACAGGACGTGCAGAATTTGCTTCAATAATTGCTTTTATTTTATCACTGGCTCTTGATTTTTCACATACTGTGATAACATCTCCGGCTTTTAAGAGATATGAAGCAATATCAACTCTCGCACCGTTTACCTCAAAATGACCGTGACCTACAAGCTGTCTTGCTTCGGCACGTGAGTTGGCAAAGCCAGCTCTGTAACCAACATTGTCAAGTCTGCTTTCTAAAATTCTTAACAGGTTCTCACCGGTAACACCGACTTTACGTGCAGCCATTTCAAAGTAATGACTGAACTGAACCTCGTTAACTCCATAGTAACGTCTTGCTTTTTGCTTTGCACGAAGTTGCATTCCGTATTCGGAAGCCTTCTTGCGTCCCTGTCCGTGCTGACCGGGAGCATATGCTCTACGGCCAATTGAACATTTTTCGGAATAGCAGCGCTCGCCTTTTAAGAACAATTTTTCGCCCTCACGACGGCAAAGTCTGCAAACCGGACCGGTATATCTAGCCATTATTACACCTCCAATAATCGATTAAACACGTCTTCTTTTCGGAGGACGGCAACCATTGTGAGGAATCGGGGTGACATCTTTAATCATGCTTACCTCGAGACCTGCAGACTGAAGCGCACGAATTGCTGCTTCACGTCCGGCTCCCGGACCCTTGACGTATACTTCAACTGACTTAAGACCATGTTCCATAGCAGCTTTAGCAGCGGTTTCTGCTGCACTTTGTGCTGCGAACGGGGTAGATTTTCTTGAACCGCGGAAGCCAAGCTCACCGGCTGAAGCCCAAGAAAGTGCATTACCCTGAACATCGGTGATGGTAACAATAGTATTGTTGAAGGTTGACTGAATATGGGCAGCACCGCGTTCAATATTCTTTTTCTCGCGGCGTCTGCGGGTTCCTGTTGACTGTGTTTTAGCCATATTATTCTTCCTCCCCGCTTACTTCTTCTTGTTAGCGATTGTCTTTTTCGGACCCTTACGAGTACGGGCATTCGTCTTGGAACGCTGTCCTCTTACAGGGAGTCCTTTTTTATGACGTAAACCGCGGAAGCTACCGATTTCGACAAGTCTTTTAATATCGAAAGCAATTGCTCTACGACGGTCACCTTCAACCTGAAGGTTATGGTCGATATATTCACGTAATTTTGAAATATCGTCCTCTGAAAGATCCTTAACTCTTGTATCAGGATTGATACCTGTTTCTTTAAGAATCTGCTTAGATGTTGTAAGACCGATACCGAAAATGTATGTGAGACCGATTTCTACTCTCTTGTTATTCGGAAGGTCAACACCAGCTATACGTGCCATTTATTAATGCACCTCTCATTCTAAAGTTGCGCAGGTTAACCCTGACGCTGTTTGTGCTTAGGATTTTCACAGATAACCATGATTTTTCCCTTGCGCTTAATAATCTTGCATTTGTCGCAAATTTTTTTGACAGAAGGTCTGACTTTCATCTTGTTTTACCTCCAATATTTCTCGCCTAACTTATTTTGAACGCCAGGTAATGCGTCCTCTTGTCAGGTCGTAGGGTGACATTTCCACCGTTACCTTATCTCCGGGAAGAATACGTATAAAGTTCATACGCAACTTGCCTGAAATGTGGGCAAGGATAACGTGTCCTCCCTGAATTTCTACCTTGAACATCGCATTTGGCATTGCCTCAACGACTGTTCCTTCCAATTCAATCATATCCTCTTTGGACATTCATATCTCTCCCTTTACGTTATTTGCTTTAAAATTGACTAAAGCATGTCGTATTGTTCTGTTAGTTTGTAACTGTTCATCGTCCACAACAGAAGACGTTGACGCCAGATGCTTAGAATTCTTTATCTTCGGTTTTTCTAATGGACGCCGTTTGCCGTCACACACAACAATCTCTCCATTATCAACCGATAAGACAATCATAAAACTTCCTTTGTCTTTTCCCGCTGTTGAGTAAACAATTTGCCCTCTTGTAAGCATCGCTCTCCCCCTGTCCTACGCAATAGTCATAATTACAGGACCGTCAGCTGTAATAGCAACGGTATGCTCAAAATGAGCTGAAAGCGAACCATCAGAAGTCAGTACAGTCCAACCATCAGGCATGACCTTAACATCATAAGAACCGGCGTTAATCATCGGTTCAATTGCAAGTGTCATACCCGGTACGAGACGAACTCCTCTGCCGGATACACCGAAATTGGGTACCTCCGGGGCTTCGTGGAGACTCGTGCCTACGCCGTGGCCGACATATTTACGTACCACCGAGTAACCGCGAGACTCGACATACTGCTGAACTGCTGCAGATATATCACCGACTCTGTTGCCGGGACAGGCCTGCTTTATTCCTTCATAAAGGCTTTCGCGTGTCGTGTCCATCAGCCGCTTTGCTTCAGGTGAAACATCACCGCAAGCAAATGTGGCAGCATTGTCGCCGTTATACCCCTCATATTCCGCACCTAAATCAACGCTTACTATATCACCCGATTTTATGATGCGATTTTTCGCAGGTATGCCATGAATTACCTCGTTGTTTATGGATATACAAGCGGTCGCCGGATAGCCGTAAAGGCCTTTAAAGTTGGGCTTTGCTCCCTTACTTAAAATGAACTTTTCAGCCAATTTGTCGAGTTCCCATGTGGAAACCCCCGGTTCAACCGCTTCTCCAACAAGTTTGAGTGCCTGTGCAGAAATAACGCAGGCATTTTTCATAATAGACAGCTCTCTGGCTGTTTTTAAAACTACCATGATTATATACCTAAAGCCTTAAAAACAAGCTTGGTAGTCTCATCTACCTTATCCTGACCGGTAACCGATTTAAGTTTCCCGAGATTACGGTAGAAATCCTTTAAAGGCTCAGTTTGCTCATGATATATTGACAACCGCTCCAGCACCGTTTCTGGTGCATCATCTTTACGTTGAACAAGTATATCGCCACATTCATCACAAACTCCATCCTTAACGGGTTTTTTGTGTTTTGTGTGATAACTTGCACCGCATGACTGACATACTCTTCTGCCGGTCATTCTTTCAATAATCACTTCATCATTAACATCAATGTCGAGTACGCAATCAATGTCAACACCGAGCTCTTGCAATGCCTCAGCCTGAGATATTGTTCTTGGAAAGCCATCAAGTATAAAACCGTTTTTACAGTCTTCCTTTAATAAACGTTCCTTAATAATGCCTATTACGATATCGTCCGAAACAAGCTTACCGCTTTCAACTGCGGTTTTTGCTTTAAGACCCATTTCTGTTTTGCTTTTCATAGCCTCACGAATAATATTACCCGTCGATATTGTAGGAATGGATATCTTTTTGCAAATCTTTTCAGCTTGAGTGCCTTTGCCGGCACCGGGCGCTCCTAAAAGAATTAATTTCATTTCAGCCACCAAATCAATCAAGGAAACCTTTATAATGGCGCATCATCATCTGAGACTCCAAATTATTAACAGTTTCAAGTGCAACACCAACAATAATGAGTACCGATGTACCACCAACAGAAATACTTGCAAATGCACTGCTGAAGAAAGAGAAAATGATAGGTCCAACAGCAACAACGCTTAGGCAAAGTGCACCGATTAAGGTTATTCTTGACAAAACCTTCTGTATAAAATCAGAAGTAGGCTGACCGGGACGAATACCCGGAATTGAACCGCTATTCTTGCGGAGATTATTTGCCATTTCAACCGGATTGTATTGTATTGTTACATAGAAGTAAGCAAAAGCAATAATCAAACCGAAATACAAAACAGCATATAATGGACCTTGAGTACTAAACAAACTCAGCAGCTTATGAAACCAATGTGCATTGTTAGTCCAGAACGACAAAATCATAGTCGGTATCATCAATATCGAACTAGCAAAAATAATCGGCATAACACCCGACATATTTACCTTTATCGGAATATGTGTGTTTTGACCGCCGTACATTTTACGTCCTACTACACGCTTAGCATATTGAACAGGCAATCTGCGCTCTGCGTGGGACATCCAGACGATAAATGCGATAACGAGAAGGAATACGACAACGATTGCAACAACAGCAACCTGATAGTCCATTTCCCAATAAGCTTTTAAGGCTCTGAAAGCATCGGGACCGCGAGAAATAATACCCGCAAATAACAACATAGAAATGCCGTTTCCGATACCCTTTTCGTCGATTTGTTCACCCAACCACATAACAAGTGCTGAACCTGCTGTTAGGCAAAGAACAATAACGAAACCGGCAAACCACATACCACCTGTAGATTTAACATTCAAAAATCTTGAATTCTTCAAATAAATAAAGAATGCTGTTCCTTGAATTAATCCTAAAATAACGGTTGCATATCTAGTATATTGAGCCATTTTTTTACGGCCTTCTTCGCCTTCTTTTGACAGCCTTTCAAGGTAAGGTATAGCTACCGATAAAAGCTGCATAATAATTGACGAGTTGATATACGGTGTAACACCCATAGCAAAAATTGCACCGTATTGAAGACCGCCGCCGGTTAAAATTGAAAGGTAATTAAAGAAGTCATTAGATGCACCCGAATTCGCAAGTGAAGACGGGTCAATAAATGGAACCGGTATAACAGAACCAATACGAAATATTACGATAATTAAGAGAGTGAAAAGAATCTTTTTACGAAGGTCAATTATCTTCCATGCATTCTTAATTGTCTCTAACATATCAAAGTACCTCGTACTTTCCGCCTGCTGCTACTATCTTATCTTTAGCTGAAGCAGAGAAAGCAGTTGCCTTTACAGTAAGCTTCTTGGTTATTTCTCCGTTTCCAAGAATCTTAACTCCATCATACTCCTTCTTTATTAGACCTTTTTCGATTAAAGCTGTAGCATCAATAACCGCACCATCATCAAAAACATCAAGTGCAGAAACATTTATAGCTACAAACTCTTTTGCAAAAATATTGTTAAAACCTCTCTTAGGAACACGTCTTTGAAGTGGCATCTGTCCGCCTTCAAAACCAAATCTCTGTCCGCGACCTGCACGTGCCTTTTGGCCTTTATGTCCCTTACCGGCAGTTTTTCCATTGCCGGAGCCATGACCTCTACCAATGCGCTTGACGTCCTTAGTAGAACCTTCAACCGCCTTAAGCTCATGAATTTTCATAGTTCGCACCTCCTTAGTTTACGCTTCAGTTACCTCGACGAGGTGGATAATTTTTTTGATTTTACCCTTGGTTGCGGCATTATCGGGCTGTATGCTCGAATCACCGATTTTTTTGAGTCCGAGGGCTTTGGCGGTTGCAATTTGGTCATCCTTGCAACAAATCAAGCTCTTAACAAGCTTTACATTAAGATTAGCCATTGTTCTCGTCCCCCTTAATCTAAGATTTCTTTTACAGACTTTCCACGAATCGCTGCAACCTGTTCAGCACTACGAATGGCCTTAAGACCTTCAATAGTAGCTCTAACAACGTTGTATGGATTGTTTGAACGGAGAGCCTTTGCACGAATATCAGAAATACCTACAGTTTCAACAACTGCACGTACAGTACCGCCTGCAATAACACCGGTACCGGGAGCAGCAGGTTTAAGAAGAACACTGCCTGCGCCAAACTTTCCGATTATTTCGTGAGGAATTGTAGTACCCTTAAGAGATACTTTAATAAGATTTTTCTTTGCGTCCTCGATTCCTTTGCGGATAGCATCCGGAACTTCACCGGCCTTACCTACGCCGAAACCGACTATACCATTACCGTCACCTACAACTACTAAAGCTGCGAACTTCATAATACGTCCGCCTTTAACAGTTTTAGATACACGATTAATAGCAACAACTTTTTCTTTTAAATCCAATGTGGATGCGTCAATCATTGTAGCCAAAAGTATTTTCCCCCTTCTTTAGAACTTGAGGCCGCCCTCACGGGCTCCTTCGGCCAGCTCTTTGACACGGCCATGATAGATATATCCGCCACGGTCAAACACGCAAACTTCAATACCTTTTTCCGCAGCACGAGCGGCAATCAACTGTCCAACTTTACGGGCTTCGTCTTTGTTACCCTTAGTAGCACCAAAATCCTTTTCATTAGAACCGGCTGCTGCAAGTGTAACACCGTTTACATCATCAATCAGCTGGGCGTAAATATTGCTGTTGGAGCGGAAAACGTCGAGACGTGGGCATTCAGCAGTTCCACTGATTTTGCTACGAACACGAGCATGTCTCTTAAGACGAGCCTTATTTGTATCAGGCTTAGAAACCATTTTATTTTCTCTCCTTTATTATTTTTTACTGCCCTTACCGGCTTTACCTTCTTTACGACGGATGTGCTCGTAAGAGTATTTAATACCCTTGCCTTTATACGGCTCAGGCGGGCGCTTTTCGCGAATTTCTGCTGCAATCTGACCGACCTTTTGCTTGTCTGCACCTGAAACTACAATTGCATTCGCACTTGGAACATCGAAAGTAATTCCTTCCGGCTCTTCAACGATAACCTGATGTGAGAAACCAAGGTTCATAACAAGATTTTTACCCTGCTTTTGAACACGATAACCTACACCGTTAACCTCAAGTTCCTTTTTAAAACCATTGGTTACACCTATAACCATGTTACTTACCAATGTTCTTGTTAAACCGTGTAATGCACGGTCTTCCTTATCATCGGTAGGACGGGTTACGATTATCTCAGAACCTTCAACTTTTACAGACATACGGCTATTGAAATTCTGTGTAAGTGTAGCTTTAGGACCTTTAACAGTAACTTCTGAGCCGTTAACTTTAACATCTACACCTGTCGGGATTGCGATAGGTTTATTGCCTATACGTGACATTTTACTGTACCTCCCTTACCAGATGAAAGCTAAAACTTCGCCGCCAACATTTTCACGACGAGCTTGCTTGTCAGTCATAATACCTTTTGATGTTGATAGAATTGCAATTCCAAGGCCTTTCATCACCTTGGGCATATCCTCAACATTGCTATAAATACGCAGACCGGGCTTTGATACTCTGCGTAGACCGGTTATAATCTGCGATTTGTTTGGACCGTACTTAAGTGCAATCCTTATAACTCCCTGCTTTCCGTCATCTTGTACGGTAAAGCCGCTGATGTATCCCTCATCAAGAAGAATCTGAGCAATTGCCTTCTTAACATTAGATGCAGGGACATCAACCGAGTCATGCTTTGCTGAACTAGCGTTACGAATACGTGTAAGCATATCAGCTATTGTATCGGTGATTTGCATACCGTCAACCTCCTTTACGTATTGCTGTTTACCAGCTTGCCTTCTTTACTCCGGGAATTTCGCCTTTATAAGCTAACTCTCTGAAGCAAATTCGGCAGATACCGTACTTACGGAGATAAGCATGGGGGCGACCGCAGATTTTACATCTGGTATATTCTCTAGTAGAAAACTTAGCCGGTCTTGCCTGCTTGATTTTCATTGATGTCTTAGCCATGTTTACACTCCTTACTTCGCAAACGGGGCGCCCATCAAGCTTAATAGCTCACGAGCTTCCTCGTCGGTATTTGCGGTGGTAACAAAAATAATATCCATACCGCGTACCTTGTCGATTTTATCGTAGTCGATTTCAGGGAAAATCAACTGTTCCTTAACGCCCATTGCATAATTGCCACGACCGTCAAAAGAGTCAGGGTTAATTCCTCTGAAGTCCCTTACTCGCGGAAGAGCTGTATTGAAGAGTCTATCAACAAACTCATACATTTTATCTCCTCTTAAAGTAACCTTGGCACCAATCGGCATACCTTCACGAAGTTTGAAGTTTGCAACCGACTTTCTTGCCTTACAAACAACCGGATGCTGTCCGGTAATCTGACTGAGGTCGTTTACGATGGCATCGATAATTTTTGCATTATCTCTTGCCTCACCGCAACCTACGTTGATAACAACCTTATCGAGCTTCGGAATCTGCATGACGCTCTTGTAGTTGTATTTATTCATCAGCGCAGGGGCGACATTATTTTTATATTCGTCCTTAAGCCTTGCCATGTCAATGCATCCTCCTCATTAGATTGTTTCTCCGCACTTTTTACAGATGCGGTCTTTTTTGCCGTCTTCGTAGATTTTATGACCTACTCTGGTCGGCTTCTTACATTTTGGGCAAACAACCTGTACCTTGCAGGCATAGATTGCACTTTCTGCCTCGATTATTCCCGAAGGGTCACCAGCCTTGCGTGGTTTAACATGCTTTTTAACCATGTTTAAGCCTTCAACAATAACCTTGCCTTCATTAGGGCTAACCTCGAGCACCTTGCCCTGTTTACCACGATTTTCCGCGTTTCCGGTGAGAATAACAACAGTGTCACCGGTTTTGATATTCATTTTACTCATTGTCGGTGACCTCCATTAAAGAACTTCCGGAGCAAGAGAAAGGATTTTCATATAATCCTTCTCACGAAGCTCACGGGCGACAGGCCCAAAAATACGTGTGCCTCTCGGTGTTTTGTCTTCTCTTATAATAACCGCGGCATTTTCATCAAAACGGATATACGAACCATCATTACGGCGAAGACCTTTGCAAGAACGTACTACTACGGCCTTAACTACATCGCCTTTTTTGACAGTACCGCCGGGAGCTGCCTTCTTTACAGAAGCAACTACAACATCGCCAATGTTGGCATACCTCCTGCCGGAGCCGCCAAGTACTCTGATGCACATGATTTCTTTTGCACCGGTATTGTCGGCAACCTTGAGGTAAGTCTGTTGCTGTATCACAGTCTTTTCCTCCTTTAGACTACTTAGCCTTTTCTATGATTTCAACCACACGCCATCTCTTATCTTTAGACATAGGACGTGTTTCCATAACAAGCACACGGTCGCCGATGCAACATTCGTTGTTTTCATCATGCGCCTTGAACTTTACGGTGTTCTTAATAATCTTCTTGTAGAGTGGGTGCTTAACATTGTCTTCAATAGCAACTACAACAGTCTTGTCCATCTTGTCGCTGACAACCTTACCGACTCTTGTTTTACGAAGGTGTCTTTCGCTCATAGCTTTCTGCCTCCCTTATAATCAAGAATTGGTGCCGTTTAATTCGATTTCGCGTAAAAGAGTTTTTACTCTTGCGATATCCTTTTTAACGGCTGCAATTCTAGTAGGGTTATCGAGCTGGTTAATGGCGTTTTGGAAACGAAGGTTGAAAAGCTCTTCTTTTAGCTCTTTTAACTGCTTTTCGAGTTCAACCTGAGTCTTATCCCTAAGTTCCTTTACTTTCATTACTGCTCACCACCCATTTCATCTTTAGTAACAAACTTGCATTTGATAGGCAGCTTATTAGCGGCAAGACGCATAGCTTCACGGGCGACTTCTTCGGATACACCGCCGATTTCAAACATAATTCTGCCTGGTTTAACCACGGCTACCCAATATTCTGGAGAACCTTTACCTGAACCCATACGGGTTTCAGCCGGTTTCTCAGTAATAGGTTTGTCGGGGAAAATTTTAATCCATACCTGACCGCCACGTTTAATGTAACGAGTCATAGCGATACGGGCTGCTTCAATTTGGTTGGAGGTAATCCAAGCCGGCTCGAGAGCCTTGATACCGAAATCGCCATTTGATACGGTATTGCCGCGAAGAGCTTGACCCTTAAGTCTGCCTCTTTGTACGCGACGATATTTAACACGCTTAGGTAATAGCATCAGCGTGTACCTCCTTCCTTACGGGGCTTGCGAGCATCATGGAGAACCTCGCCGGTATAAATCCAAACCTTAACGCCGATTCGGCCATAGGTTGTGTGTGCCTCAGCAAAGCCATAATCAATGTCCGCTCTGATTGTCTGAAGCGGAATTGTTCCTTCACGGTAGTTTTCGGAACGGGCAATTTCTGCACCGCCAAGACGACCTGAAACCTGTGTTTTAATACCCTTAACGCCGCAACGCATTGCACGACCTAAGGAAAGTTTCATTGCACGACGGAAGGATACACGCTTTTCAAGCTGTGCTGCAATACTCTCTGCAACTAATGTTGCGTTAACATCAGGGTTCTTAATTTCAACAATGTTGATAAGAACATCCTTATCAGTTTTGAGAAGCTTTTTGCACTGTGCTTTAAGCTTTTCAATCTCCTCACCCTTACGGCCGATAACCATACCGGGCTTAGCACAATGAATGTGGATACGAACACGATTAGCATCGCGCTCAATCTCGATTTTCGGAACTCCTGCCGAATAAAGAGTTTTCTTCAAGTACTTACGGAGGTTATAGTCCTCAACTAAAGTATCACCGAAGTCTTTATCCTTGGTGAACCAACGAGAATCCCAGTTTTTAATAATTCCAACACGAAAGCCGTGTGGATTTACTTTCTGGCCCATAACTTAACCTCCTTCTTAGTCTTCACGTTCTCTGAGAACCAGAGTAATGTGAGATGTTCTCTTTAATATGCGATGTGCTCTGCCATGGTCTTTTGCCCTAATTCTTTTTAAAATCGGGCCGGGACCTACATAGCATTCTGCAACATAAAGCTTTGAACTGTCCATTTCATGATTGTTTTCTGCATTAGCCATTGCTGACTTTAGCAATTTTTCCAAATACTCGCAGGCGGCCTTCGGTGTAAACCTAAGAATAGCCATGGCTTTGTCAGCGTCCTTGTTTCTAATTAAATCAAGAACAATCTGCACCTTGCGAGGTGATATGCGGGCATATCTAAGTGTTGCCCTTGCTTCCATAGTCATACTCTCCTTTCGACCGCTTACTTCGTTGTCTTTGCACCGGCATGACCCTTAAAGGTTCTGGTCGGAGCAAACTCGCCGAATTTATGACCTACCATGTCTTCGGTAACATATACCGGAACATGTTTTCTGCCGTCATGAACTGCCACCGTATGTCCGACGAAATCGGGGAAAATAGTGGATGAACGGCTCCAAGTCTTTAAAACACGCTTTTCGCCTGCCGCATTCATTTCCTGCACTCTTTTTAAAAGCACGGGTTGAATGTAAGGACCTTTTTTAACGCTTCTTCCCATTGTTTTTTCTCCTTTCGCCGATTACTTGTCATTACGACGTTTGACAATAAACTTGTCACTCTGTTTATGCTTCTGACGGGTTTTATATCCCAAGGTTGGTTTACCCCAAGGTGTAACCGGACTCGGACGACCGATAGGTGCTCTACCTTCACCACCACCATGAGGGTGGTCACACGGGTTCATTACAGAACCACGTACGGTAGGACGCCAACCCATATGACGCTTACGACCGGCTTTGCCGATATTAACGTTTTCATGCTCAGGGTTAGATACACTACCTATTGTTGCCATGCAAGATGCAGGAACATTACGAAGCTCACCTGAAGGAAGTCTCAAAAGAGCCATTCCGTTTTCCTTAGCCATAAGCTGAGCCATATTACCTGCCGAACGTGCAAGCTGTGCACCTTTACCCGGATAAAGTTCAACATTGTGAACAACAGTACCAACCGGTATATCACTCAATTTAAGTGCGTTTCCCGGCTTAATATCTGCATCAGGACCGGAAACAATCTTATCTCCAACCTTTAAGTCTTGGGGAGCAACGATATAACGTTTCTCACCATCCTCGTATTGAACGAGAGCAATAAATGCAGAGCGGTTCGGGTCGTACTCAAGAGTCATAACGGTAGCAGGAACGCCAACCTTGTCTCTTTTAAAATCTATAATACGGTACTTAACTCTGTTTCCGCCGCCGTGATGACGAACGGTGATGCGTCCGTAACTGTTACGGCCGGCATTTTTCTTTACAACACCTAACAAACTTTTTTCGGGAGCTACCTTAGAAAGCCCGGAATAATCCATTACGGTCATGCCACGGCGTCCCGGAGTTGTAGGCTTATAATGTTTAATTGCCATTTTAAGTTTCACTCTCCTGTTTTGGCTTAGCGGAGTTAACCTCCATACATCGCCTTAAATCGTTCTTAACAAATTACATTAAACCATCAAAGAACTCAATGGTCTTAGAATCTGCCTTTAAGGTTACAATTGCCTTCTTCCAAGAAGAAGTCATTCCCTCGTAACGTCCCATACGGCGCTTATGTCCGCGAACGTTAATTGTATTGACCTTCAGTACCTTAACACCGAACAGCTCTTCACAAGCTCTTGCAATGTCAATCTTGGTTGCATCGCCGGCAACTTCAAAGGTGTACTTTTTGTCAGCAAATCCGGCCATGCTACGCTCGGTAACAACCGGAGCAATAATAATATCCTGAGCTGCTTTCATTATGCGTATACCTCCTCAATTTTCTTGGCGGCATCCTTAACGATTACAAGTGTATCGGCGTTTAAGATGTCGTAGGTATTGATGGTGTTAACCTGTGCTGTTTTTACGCCGGGAATGTTTGCGGCACTTTTTACTGCAAAAGCATCGTTAGATGCAAGAACTAATAATGTTTTCTTTGCAGCGCCGATAGCATTCAAACAATCAACAACTGTTTTAGTTTTATAACCATCAAGTGTAAGGCTGTCAAGAACGATAAGGGATTCAGTAAGAACCTTATCCGAAAGAGCTGACTTAAGAGCCAACTGTCTTTCTTTCTTGTTGACTGTGTAATAGTAATCTCTGGGCTTAGGACCTAGAGCAATACCGCCGTGTGTCCACTGCGGTGCACGTGTAGAACCCTGTCTTGCGTGACCTGTGCCCTTTTGTCTCCAAGGCTTACGTCCTCCACCGGAAACTTCGGAGCGAGTTAATGTCGACTGTGTACCCTGACGCTGATTGTTCAAGTAGTTAACAACAGCCATGTGCATAACAGCTGCGTTGGGTTCAATCCCGAACACTGCATTACTCAATTCGATTTCGCCGACCTTTTTGCCGGCCATATCCTTAACTGCAACAACTGGCATTTTACTTCACTCCTTCCTTAAGCCTTAACGCTGTCAAAAACAACGACGATAGCACCCTTAGGACCGGGAACGGCGCCTTTGATTGCTATAATATTGTTTTCTGCGTCTATCTTAACGATTTCAAGATTTTGAACAGTTACACGCTCGTTACCGAGATGTCCTGCCATCTTCTTGCCCTTCATAACACGTGAAGGTGTACTGCTGGCGCCGAGTGAACCACCATGACGGTGAACAGGACCGGTGCCATGTGACTCTTTCAAGCGAGAAAAGTTCCAACGCTTGATTACGCCGGCATAGCCTTTACCTTTACTTGTTCCTCTTACGTCAACTTTGTCGCCCTCTGCGAAAACATCAGCCTTAATGATGTCGCCTACATTGTAAGCTGCACAATCATCTAAACGAAGTTCGCGAAGGACCTTTTTAGGAGCAACATCGCCTTTTGTGAAATGCCCCTTCATAGGTTTGTTAACCTTACTTGCTTTCAAATCGCCGAAGCCAATCTGAATAGCATTGTAACCATCGTTCTCAGCGGTTTTCTTTTGGCTGACGGCACAAGGACCTGCCTCAATAACCGTTACGGGAACTACGTTACCGTTTGCGTCAAAAAGCTGTGTCATACCGAGCTTTTTGCCTACGATTCCTTTTTGCATTTTTTATCCTCCTAATTGGTTATTGGTTGACATTTCTGCCAACATGACCTGCCGAACAAAATCAAGATTAAAGCTTAATCTCAATCTCTACGCCGGCGGGGAGCTCCAGACCCATCAGAGCTTCAACTGTTTTGTTGGAAGGTCTGATAACGTCGATAAGCCTTTTGTGAGTTCTGCTTTCAAACTGCTCTCTACTGTCTTTGTACTTGTGTACAGCACGTAGAATTGTTACAACCTCTTTTTCGGTCGGTAGCGGAACAGGACCTGAAACACGAGCGCCGGTGCGCTTTGCAGTTTCAATAATCTTTTCAGATGCCTGGTCGATAAGAGCATGGTCGTAACTCTTGAGTCTGATTCTGATTTTTTCCTTGACTGCCATTGTGACTTTCGCCTCCTTATAAAATTTGGCGGGCAACGCCGTTTTGCTTGCGATATTTACATTGTGCCGGGTGTTTCTTTCTGTCCCAATATAAATTCCGGATTGCCGTATAAAACTCACAGTCAATCCGGGGCAAACAATGGCGTTCTGTTTCATTATAAGAAACAGCGCAAGATTCTTGTCGCCCGGTTTAAAATCGGACATACTCCGCGGAAATTTCCCGACTCAAAGGTCGGCCACCTCCCGCATCAACGCATATCTGCACATCACATGCCTAAAGATTTTAACACATAATGTTCAAATAATCAAGTGTTTTTTTACAATTTTTTAATTTTTTTTATTTTCTACAAAACGCAGCATCATCTTTGCACGATAATGCTGCGTTTTGTATATTATAACCAAATGTTTTAATTAATTACCTTTTATTGTAAAATCGACTGACCTTACTTTCCGGCTTTAGTCTCACAATAAATGCAACGATATATCCTATTTGACTCTTCGGTCAATTTAAAGACATGAGGTAATTCCTGCTCTGTACTGGTTATGCAACGAGGATTTTTACAAAGTATAACATTAGTCAATCTTTCGGGCAACGAAATCCTCTTCTTCTCTACTATTTCACCATCTTTAATTACATTGACAGTAATATCGGGGTCAACATAGCCTAAAACATCTGTATCTATCTCATATTCACAATCAATCTTTATTATGTCCTTCTTACCGCTTTTTTGACTGTATACATTCTTAATAAGTGCAACTGAACATTCTAACTCATCAAGCTTTAAAAATTCATAAATTCGCATGCCATTACCTGCAGTAATATGGTCAATAACTATACCGTTTTTTATCGAGTCGATATTCATGGCTTTACCCCCAATAATTTCATTATAAGAGCCATTCTCATATACTTTCCGTTAAGCACCTGTTTAAAATAGCATGCTCGACTGTCATTATCAATTTCAACACTTATTTCATTAACTCTCGGCAGTGGATGCATTATACATAAATCAGATTTGGCATTTTTTAATTTTTCAGGAGACAAAATATAACTATCCTTCAGCCTTAAATAATCCTCTTCATTAAAGAATCGTTCACGTTGAACACGAGTCATATATAAAATATCAAGCTCAGGCATAACAGTTCCTAGGTCACTTCCCTGAAAATACTCAATCCCCTGTTTTGCAAGAACATCCTTTTTAATATAACTGGGCAATTTCAACTCATCGGGTGAAATCAGCACAAACTTAACATTATTATACCTTGCCATAGCTTCTATTAATGAGTGCACGGTACGGCCAAATTTTAAATCACCGCAAAGACCTATCGTTAAATTTTCCAACCTGCCCTTTTCTCTCTTAATAGTAAAAATGTCGGCTAATGTTTGTGTAGGATGGTTATGTCCTCCGTCACCCGCATTTATAATAGGTATGCTAGCATTCATTGCAGCAACCAGCGGTGCACCTTCTTTTGGGTGCCGCATAGCTATTATATCAGCATAGCATGAAATGGTTTTTGCTGTATCGGCAACACTTTCTCCCTTTGCTGCTGACGAATTGTTTGCCGATGAAAAACCTATTACATTTCCACCAAGCTCATACATCGCGGCTTCAAAGCTGAGTCTTGTACGAGTTGATGGTTCAAAAAACAGCGTTGCAAGCTTTTTGCCCTTGCAAACCTCACTGAATTTTTGAGGATTATCAATAATATCCTCGGCGGTATCCATAAGCTCGGCTAATTCTTCAACACTTAGGTCAAGTATGTTAATAAGACTTCTCATATTTTAAGGGTCCTTTCACAATCTAAAATTACTCTTTAGCACCGTTAACTTCAAGGTATTTTTTTATGCGGCCAACATTCTCTTTGTTTTTATCATCTTCCTCTAAATATTCAATAATATCATATACATCAACTACCGAATATACAGGAAATCCAAATTCCTCGCCCACCTCAGCCATGGCAGATTTATCTGTTTTACCTTTTTCCTTGCGGTCAACCATAACAAATACCGCTATAACCTTAGCACCATCCAAGCCGGATAAAACCGACATGCTCTCTCTTATAGCAGTTCCGGCAGTAATAACATCCTCAACAATAACAATCTCTTCGTCTGATTTTGGCTTATATCCTACAAAAACACCGCCTTCTCCATGGTCCTTTTCTTCCTTTCTGTTAAAAAAGAAAGGAACATCAATACCTTGTTTTGAAAGCGCACAGGCAACTGAAACAGCAATAGGAATACCTTTATATGCCGGACCATACAAAACTGTTGCCTTTTTGCCGACCTTTTCAAAGTAAGCTTTTGCATAAAATTCACCGAGCTTTGAAATTTGGTCACCTGTTTTAATATCTCCTGCATTTATAAAGTAAGGAATTTTTCGTCCGGACTTTGCTGTAAAATCACCAAACTTTAATACGCCTGCACCCTCTAAAAATTGAATAAATTCTCTCTTGTAGCTTTCCATATCTATACCCCTTATATTTTAGTCACAAAATTCTGCAACACAGCGTTCATAAGCTGCTACCGGGTCGGCCGCTGCTGTTATGGGTCTGCCGACAACAATATAATCCGAGCCTATTTTTTTAGCCTCAGCAGGAGTCATTACTCTCTTTTGGTCACCCACATCACCATCAGCAAAACGCACCCCTGGTGTTACGGTTAAAAAACCTTCTCCGCAAACAGAATGAACCTTTCCCGCCTCAAGAGGTGAGCAAACCACGCCATCAAGACCTGCTTTTGCAGTATTAGAAGCATAGTGCATTACAACTTCATCTATTGGATTTTTTATCAAAAGGTCATTTTCCATGCTTTCTTGGTCGGTTGATGTTAATTGCGTAACAGCAATCAACAACGGTCTTGTTCCGTCAGCACGAGTAAGCCCCTCTAGTCCTGCTTTCATCATAGCAATCGTGCCGCCAGCGTGCAGGTTGGTCATATCAACATCAAGACCGGATAAAACCGCCATAGCTTTCTTTACAGTATTAGGAATATCATGTAGCTTTAAATCAAGAAAAATCTTATGTCCCCTTTTCTTGATTTCCCTCACAATTTCAGGACCCTCGGCATAAAACAATTCCATGCCTATTTTAACAAACGGTTTTCTTCCGGTAAATTTATCTAAAAACTCAAGACACGCCTCTTTACTTGCAAAATCGCATGCAATAATAACATCCTTACCCATTAGTGAGCTCCTCCTATAATTGATTTTAAATCAGTAATACCATATTTTTTCATCACCTGTGGCAGTTTATCAATAATGTCCCTACAGCAATAAGGGTCAATTAAATTAGCCGCACCAACCTGAACCGCAGTAGCCCCTGCAAGCATCATTTCTATAACATCTTCAGCCGTCATAATACCACCCATACCGATTATTGGAATTTTAACACCTTCATAAACCTGATAAACCATTCTTAAAGCAACAGGTTTAATTGCAGGTCCTGAAAAGCCTCCCATTTTATTAGCAATGACCGGTTTCTTTGTTTTAAGGTCAATTCTCATTCCAAGCAAGGTGTTTATCATACTTATACCATCTGCTCCGGCTGCTTCACACGCCTTGGCAATCGAAACAATATCGGTAACATTTGGTGATAACTTTATAAACAACGGCTTTTTTGTAGCCTTACGGCAAGCCTTAGTAACCTCTGCAGCTGCGGTTGGATTTGTGCCGAAGCTCATACCTCCGCCGTGAACATTCGGACATGATATGTTAACCTCAAACCAACCTATTGACTTCTCAGCATCAAGTCTTTCAACAGTATATGCATAATCCTCAACCGAAAAGCCACTGACATTTGCCATTACCGGTTTATTAAATACTTTTTTTAATTTTGGCAATTCCTCAGATAATACCTTGTCTACACCCGGATTTTGAAGTCCTACTGCATTTATCATACCTGCATTGCACTCGGCAATTCTCGGTGTAGGATTACCAAAACGGGCATCCTTTGTAGTACCTTTAAAAGAAAAGGTTCCCAAACAATTGATATCGTAAATTTCTGCAAATTCATACCCAAAACCAAAAGTTCCGCTAGCGGGAATTACCGGATTATCGATGGTAATACCGCAAAGGTCAACCTTTAAGTTTACCATATAATCTCCTCCCTTGTTAAAACCGGACCGTCCTTGCAAATACGTTTGTTACCGTATTTGGTTTTGCATGAACAACCCATACAAGCACCGAAACCACAACCCATTCTTTCCTCAAAGCTAAACTGACCTGAGGTTTTAGCCTTACTGTCAATTGCCTTAAGCATCGGTTCAGGACCGCATGTATAAAAATATGTATAATCAATTTCATCCATAGCATCGTTAACATAACCCTTTTTACCATAGCTACCATCAGCTGTTGTAACCAAAACCTCGGCTCCTAAATTTAAAAATTCTCTTTCAAAGAAAACCTCGTCTTTAGTATTAAATCCTAAAATCACCGAAACCTTTTTACCAGCCTTTATAAGCCGTTTACATAGCATATACATTGGCGGTATACCAGCTCCTCCGCCAATGAGTAACGGATGGTTGCCAGATACTGTAAGGTCATAGCCGTTACCGAGTCCTGTCAAAACATCAAGCTGCGCACCACTTAATAAGTTACTCATAGTCTCGGTACCCTCTCCGACAACCTTATATATAATTGTTACATCATTGTTGTCACAATCACAAATCGAAATCGGTCTGCGCAAAAAATATCCGTTAAGCTTTATATTTATAAACTGACCCGATGCGGTAATACCAGATGTATCCCCTTTAAGCACCATCAAATATGTGTTTTTAGCAATTTTGCGGTTTTCTGTAATAGTGAAAATAACTTGTTTCATTTATAACCTCAAGCATCAATAGTAGATATACAAAGTGTTGTTTCCTCAAGAACATCGAGCAAAACCTTAACAGTATCCAAAGCCGTGAAAATAGTAACGTTATTTTCGGTAGCAATTTGACGTATTTCAAGGCCGTCATTCCCCGAGTCGGAATTGTTTACATCTTTTGTGTTAATTACATACGCAATATGTCCCTGACGAAGTGCATCTGGAATTTCATCACTACCGGCACTGATTTTAGCAAGAATATGTGTGCGAATGCCATTTTCTTTTAAAAACTTTGCTGTTCCTTCGGTTGCTTCAATATTAAATCCTAAATTATAAAACCTTTTAACTAATGGCAGTGCCTCTTCTTTATCACTATCGGCAATGGTTACAAACACTGTGCCATAGTTTTGTAAATGCATTCCTGATGCCTGTAAAGCTTTATATAAAGCACGATTAAGCTTATCATCATAACCTATCGCCTCACCGGTTGATTTCATCTCAGGAGAAAGATAAGCGTCAAGACCTCTGATTTTATTAAACGAGAATACCGGCACCTTAACATACCAACGGTTCTTCTCCTCGGGATAAATATCAAATATACCTTGTTCTTTAAGTGATTTACCTAAAATAACTTCGGTAGCAATATCTGCAAGACTGTATCCCGTAGCTTTTGAAAGGAAAGGCACAGTACGAGACGAGCGAGGATTTACCTCAATAATAAATACATTATCATTTTTATCTACGATAAACTGAATATTATAGAGTCCGATAATTCCGATACCTAACCCCAGCTTTTTAGCATATTGCAAAATTGTGCCCTTTACTTTATTAGAAATACTAAATGACGGATATACGCTAATAGAGTCACCCGAATGTATACCGGTACGTTCAACTAATTCCATAATTCCCGGTACAAAAACATTTCTACCGTCACATATAGCATCTATTTCGACCTCACGGCCCTCAATATATTTATCAACCAGAACCGGCTTATCTTCATCAATCTCAACAGCAGTTTTCAAATAAAGCCGTAATTGTTCCTCATTGGCTACTATTTGCATAGCTCTTCCACCCAAAACAAAGCTAGGTCTTACTAAAACAGGATATCCTATCTCTGCTGCCGCACTAACTCCGTCTTCAATTTTAGTAACCGCCCTGCCCTGAGGCTGAGGAATGTTAAGCTCCGAAAGTAACTTTTCAAAAGAATCACGATTTTCGGCCTTATCAATAGCTGCACAATCGGTTCCAATGATTTTCACTCCTCTATCCATAAGAGGCTTTGCTAAGTTTATAGCAGTTTGACCACCTAAAGAAGCAATAACACCTTCGGGCTTTTCAATTTCAATTATATTCATAACATCTTCCGGAGTAAGCGGTTCAAAATACAGCTTATCCGCAGTTGTATAGTCGGTAGACACAGTTTCAGGGTTGTTGTTTATTATTATAGCCTCGTAACCCGACTTTTTAATGGTAGTAACAGCATGAACCGTCGAATAGTCAAATTCAACACCCTGACCGATTCTAATGGGACCTGCGCCAAGAACAATAATCTTTTTCTTATTAGAAACATGACTGTCGTTTTTTCCTGTATAGGTCGAGTAAAAATAAGGAATGTAAGCACCTGTATGGCAAGTATCAACCATTTTGTATACCGGCATAATTCCGTTTTCTTTTCTCATGTTAAATACAGACAGCTCATCGGTACCCCATAGCTTTGCAATATACTTGTCGCTAAAGCCCATCTCTTTAGCCTTGCGCAAAGTACCTAAATCTTTATTTCCCTTTACAACCGTCTCAAAATCAACAATTTTCTTTATAGATTCAAGGAAAAAAGGAGTGATTTTCGTAATTTCATGAATTTGTTGAACCGACACACCTCGGCTAAACAACTCAGCAATTGCATAAATATTATCATCCTTAAATTCCTTTATATAATCAAGCATTTCTTCAACTGTCATATTATCGAACTTTGAAACCCAAAGATGAAATACACTGATTTCTAATGAACGTATGGATTTTAAAATACATTCCTCTAAATTAGAGCCTATTCCCATAACCTCGCCCGTTGCCTTCATTTGTGTGCCGAGCTTATTGACAGCAGATGAAAACTTATCAAATGGAAAACGTGGGAATTTTGCAATTACATAATCAAGCGACGGCTCGAATGCCGCAGTGGTGTTTGCGATTGCAATATCCTCTAAAGCCATGCCGACAGCAATTTTTGCAGTAACACGTGCTATAGGATATCCACTTGCTTTAGATGCTAATGCTGAAGAACGTGATACTCGCGGATTTACCTCAATTAAAAAATATTCACTCGTATTAGGATTCAGAGCGAACTGTACATTACAGCCGCCCTCAATTTTCAGTTCTTTAATTAGTTTAATGGCACTGTCATTTAACATTTTAAGGTCATGAGCATTTAACGTCATAATCGGTGCCACAACCAATGAATCTCCCGTATGAACACCAACAGGGTCGATATTTTCCATGCCGCAAATGGTAATAGCATGGTCTTTTGAGTCACGCATAACCTCAAACTCAATTTCTTTATAGCCCTTAACACTTTTTTCAATCAGCACCTGATGAACCGGTGAAAGCTTAAACGCGTTGTTTCCAACCTCAATAAGTTCTTCCTCGTTATAAGCAAAACCTCCGCCGGTGCCACCCAAAGTAAATGCAGGACGCAATACAACCGGATAACCTATATTTTTTGCAGCTTCCTTAGCTTCTTCTAAGGAATATGTAATCTGCGAGGGAATTGTGGGCTCACCTATAGATTGGCAAAGCTCTTTAAAAAGCTCTCTATCCTCAGCGCGCTCAATACTTTCGCTGCTGGTACCCAATAATTCGACATTGCATTCCTTTAAAACGCCTTTTTTCTCTAACTGCATCGCAAGGTTTAAGCCTGTCTGTCCTCCAATACCCGGAAGAATAGCATCGGGGCGTTCGTAACGCAAAATTTTAGCAATGTATTCTAATGTCAAAGGCTCCATATAAACCTTATCTGCAATTGAAGTGTCGGTCATTATGGTTGCAGGATTTGAGTTGCAAAGAATAACCTCATAGCCTTCTTCCTTCAAGGCAAGACATGCCTGAGTACCTGCATAATCAAACTCCGCTGCCTGACCGATAACAATCGGTCCCGAACCGATAATTAAGATTTTTTTAATGTCTGTCCTCTTTGCCATTTTTATTCCTCCGTATATCAAACATTTTTTACTTAAATATTCAAATAAGCAAGTTGGTTTTCACAAACCGTTAGCATACATCTGCCAAATAATTGAGCGTTTTCAAATGGTGTTGACCTGCCCTTAGATAAAAACTCTTGCGAATCTACGGTAAACTGCTCATCAAGCTTCCAAACTGTATAATCACCGTCAGTCGCCTCTAAACCAAAACGTTTTCTTGGATTGATGCACATAAGCTCAACCAATTTTTCTAAGGTTATAATACCTGTTTTCACAAGATAAGTATACATGACAGGAAAAGCTGTTTCAAGACCCACAACACCAAATGCGCTTTTTTCTAAGCCTTTAGACTTTTCTTCAACGCTATGGGGTGCATGATCGGTAGCAATCATATCTATAGTACCGTCAAGCAATCCCTCAATCAACGCTTCTCTATCAGCCTTTGAGCGTAAAGGAGGGTTCATTTTAAAACGTCCGTCCTCTTGCAAAAAACTATCGTCCATTGTCAAATAGTGCGGAGCTGTTTCACAAGTAATATCAATACCTTCTTTTTTTGCTTTTCGTATAATATCTACTGTTTCTTTTGCTGAAACGTGGCAAACATGGTAACTGCAATCGGTATTTTTTAATAATTCAATATCTCGCTTAACAGGTCCCCATTCGCTTTCACTGCAAATACCCTTATGACCGTTTTTTTGGGCATAATCACCATCATGTATATATCCCCCAAACAACAGCGACTCATCCTCACAGTGTGCGGCAATAATCTTTTTAAGTCTTCCGCATTCCTGCATAGCCGTCAGCATCATATCGGCATTTTGAACACCTTTTCCATCATCGGAAAAAGCAACACACATAGATGCTAAGCCTTTTAAATCGGCAAGTTCTTTTCCCTGCTGTAATTTAGTTATAGCGGCATATGGGTGAACCTTAACAACTGCCTGATTCTTGATAATTTCCAACTGTTGTCTTAAATTTTCAACACTGTCAGGTACCGGATTCAAATTTGGCATTGAACACACATCACTGAATCCACCGCGTGCCGCAGCCTTAGTACCGGTTTCAATTGATTCTTTATAAAAAAATCCCGGCTCTCTCAAATGTACATGTACATCACAAAAAGCCGGAAATATAACACAATCAGAAACAAAGACAACAATATTGCTACCATCAAGAATACTTTTCTCTTCTTTAGCAATTTTGATGAAGCTACCATTAACATATTTAAAGCAGTTTTCAAAAACTATATTCATACTATCTCCCAAAAAAAGCCTTGCCGATACGGCAAGGCTTTTAAACATACACAAAATCACAGCCCAAACAGACTGATATGGCGGTATCTTAAATCTTGCCGACGTCACAGCATCGTTCTTAAAGATTTATTTTAGTTATACTACCATATTTAATATCATTTGTCAATAACAAGTTGACTATTTTAGTAAAAATATTACCTATTTGCCAATGCCAAAATATCATTAGTAACAGTAGTGGTATATGCACGATTAATAACAACATCGGTTTTCGGTTTATCATTATCATCAACATCAACACGTGCAATGGCATCAACAACATTCATGCCGAGAAATACCTGACCGAAAACAGTGTGACCTCTATTGTAACGCCAAGCACCGTCAAGATGAATATTACCGCCGTTTTGCTTATAAAGCTCCCATGCTTCATCGCTGACCTTATCAGCTATAATTGATTGCTGTCCTATATAATTTGTAATATATTCCTTAACATAGCTTTCTGCATTGGGGTAAACATCGGTCACCTCTTTGCCTAGTTCGTTTACGGCTTTATTGTACGCATCTGTCAACGCATCTTTATTGCCTGAATATAACTGGTCATAAGCCGATTTAAATAAAGCAGTTGCCTCATTCTTCGTTGTTGAGGTTTTAGCTTGATTTATAAAAAATTGACTTCCGTTTGTAGCGGGACCCGCATTAGCCATAGACAATGAACCTCTT
The DNA here is from genome assembly GCA_045601645.1 of Acutalibacteraceae bacterium. Lineage (GTDB taxonomy): Bacteria > Bacillota > Clostridia > Oscillospirales > Acutalibacteraceae > UMGS172. Next base: position 42,407 of record JAZSAC010000102.1, read on the forward strand.
ATATTAAGAAGGTTGGCATTAAATTCATCCTCAAAATCAGTACCCCAAATACTCTCTCCGCCTCTTCCGGTAGCTGTTGGGTCACCACCCTGAAGCATAAAATCATTAATAACACGGTGGAAAGTAATACCGTTATAATATCCACTCTCAACCAAACCTATAAAATTGGTTACCGTAATCGGTGCGCTTTGTGGAAAAACGCGAATATAAATCTCACCCATCGTAGTTTCAAACACTACTATTTTTTCATTTATTTTCGGTAATTCCAGCTGAAATCCAACAGCATCATCAGTTCTGGAACCGTTTTCACCAACTTCAGTAAAAGTCGGCTTTTGCGGTGCATTTGGATTAACACCCACACTACTACTGTTATTATCTGTTTGGACACCACATGCCGAAAAGCCCAAAACAATTATCATACAAAGAATAACTGATAATACTCTTTTCATTTATTTATCCTCACATTTCCTTAATATCAATTGATTGGATTATAACATCCTCTAAAGGACGGTCACTATTGTTGACCTTAACACCGGCAATTTTTTCAACAATCTCCATACCATCATACACCTGACCGAACACAGTGTGCCTAAAATCAAGCCAAGGAGTTCCGCCCAAAGACTCGTATGCCGTAACTGCATTTTCAGGAAAGCCTCTGTCAGAAAGCCCCCTCATTTGTTCAAGCATACCGTCAGGTAAAGTTGAGGCTTCAACAATAAAAAATTGACTTCCATTAGTACATGGACCTGCATTTGCCATGGAAAGCGCACCTCTGATATTGTGAACATCAGGATGAAATTCGTCCTCAAACGGTGTTCCCCAAATACTTTCTCCGCCACAGCCGGTGCCTAATGGATCACCGCCTTGAATCATAAAATCTTTAATAACTCTGTGAAATATAAGTCCGTTATAATATCCGTTTTTAGAATGTGTTGTAAAATTTTCAACAGTTTTAGGAGCTTGCTCAGGAAAAAGTCTAATAGAAATATCTCCCATTGAAGTATGCATTATTGCAATAGTATCACCCTTTTTGGGCATATCAAGTTGATTAAAACTCATAGAAATATCCCTTTCTTTTTAACAAAAAATTATCTTTCGCTACCATTTTACTAAAAAAACATCATTTTTACAATAGTAAATATGTAAACATTATATTTTTTTCTTGTTAATTTTAAAATAATGTGATACAATGTGCTTAACAAATGTTAGGAGTGTGTGCTATGAAATGTCCTTTTTGTTCATATGAAGAAAGCAAGGTTATAGATTCTAGGCCTACCGACGAAGGTGAACGTATAAGAAGACGCAGAGAATGTTTGAAATGTCAAAAGCGTTTTACAACATACGAAATTATTGAAAGTCTGCCGATTATGGTTATCAAAAAGGATAAGTCACGTGAAATTTTCAGTCGTGATAAACTTATCAGCGGTATGCTTCGTGCATGCGAAAAGCGCCCTGTTTCAATTAATGATATAGAAAAGGCCGTTGATGATATTGAAACAAAGCTTCAAAATTCACTTGATAGTGAGGTCACAAGCGAACGTATAGGTGAACTTGTCATGGATAAGCTTAAGGGCTTAGACGAGGTTGCATATGTTCGTTTTGCAAGTGTATATCGTCAATTTAAAGATATAAGCACTTTTATGGAAGAACTTAACAAACTTTTAAAAGATAAATAAAAATAAATCTTGACAACACCTAACTGATATAGTAAAATACATGATGTTGTCAATATGCTGTTATGGCTCAGGTGGTAGAGCACATCCTTGGTAAGGATGAGGTCGGCAGTTCGAGTCTGCCTAACAGCTCCAAAAAGGCACACTCTTATGAGTGTGCCTTTTCTTTATCTATTATTATAATATTGCCTTTAAAATACAGTTTGCAGTTGCAACATTATTGGCTATAGGAATGTCATAAACCTGTGCAATTCTCAGCAAAGCTTTTACATCAGGGTCATGCGGCATGGCTGTAAGCGGGTCGGAAAAAAATATTATAATATCAATTTCTCCGCTTGCAACCTTAGCTCCTATTTGTTGGTCACCGCCTAACGGACCGCTTAAGTATGATTTGACAGGCAGTTGCGTTGCCTCGGTAATCTTTTGTGACGTTGTGCCTGTGCCACACAAAAAATGACAGGCTAATACATCTCTATTTTCTTTACACCATTCAATAATCTTCGGTTTCATATTATCATGTGCAATAAGCGCAATTCTTTTTGCCATATTTTTCTTCCTCCCTTTTACTGTCATACAAGTATATTATAACTGCTGATTTGTAATTTTTAAAGTGTTTTTTTAATTTTATGATTCTATAAAAAATACAGCCGTGCGGCTGTATTTTTTAAATTCAAGCTTAAAACCAAAATTACGTAAAACTTATTATTTTTTATTATTTAAGTCTCGTATCATTTCATCTCTTAATTTTTCGTTCTCTATACGTTTGTCAATACCCTCTGTGCTTTCCTTTTGAAATAAAATACGAATTGTGGTAAGAATAAGCTTAATATCTAAAAGCAACGAATAGTTTTCAATATACATAAGGTCCATTCTAAGCTTATCATACGGTGTTGTATTGTATTTCCCGTAAACCTGTGCATATCCGGTTAATCCGCCTTTAACCTTCAGTCGGTACTCAAATTCGGGAATATCCTTTTCAAATTCATCAATAAAGCTTCTTCTTTCGGGACGCGGACCAACTATACTCATATCGCCTTTTAAAATGTTAATTATCTGCGGAAGCTCATCAATCCTAACGGCCCTTATAAATTTTCCAACCTTTGTAATTCTTGGGTCGCAACCGGTAGCAAGCATTGCTTCTCCTTTACTTTCAGCATCAACAATCATGCTTCTGAATTTCAGTATCTTAAATTCTTTATTGTTTCTTGTAATACGGTCTTGCTTATAAAATACAGGACCGCCGTCCTCAAGCTTTATAGCAAGTGCCACAAGCAACATAATAGGAGAAGTAATAATAATAGCAATAAGTGAACCTATAAAATCAATAATTCTTTTAAGAATTCTTTGTGTTATGTTTAAACCTGTACCTTTAACCATAAACAAAGGTGTATCAAAAAGACTCACTGTTTTGCTACCGCTGATAATAACATCCGACAGCTTAGGTGCAACATACACACGTTTGTCATTCATATAACAATACTTCAAAATATCATTTCTAATCTGTGCAGGCAAATCGTTTAATATTACAGCATCATACTGCATTATCTTTTTACATATTTCCTCATAGCCTTCATCAACCGAAATCAAATCATGAAGGTCATATTTATCTTTTCTTGTGTCTAATTTGATTTTTAATCCTACTGCAACATCTTTGCCATAAACCATAAGCATTTTATGTGCCGTATAAATACGACGGTTTATTGCAACAAAAACAAATATAAAAATCACAGAAACAAACATTTCTAATGCTAATAAAGCTAATATCGGTAAGGGATTTATCATTTGGTTTGCAATAAGGCAAAGCTGAAAATACGTAATAAAATTAGTAATAAATAAACCTATCCATTTTGCTAAAATCAAATCAGTCCGTCTCAAGTCGGCATATCTAAATCCATCAACGCTTTTAATGAAAATATACAATAATACAGCGTAAACACCGATTAATACATATTTTCCGTTATAGAAATAATCAGGAAACACTCCCAAACTGTAATAGCATTGACGCCACACCAGGTAATAAAGTACCGAAAACACACCTAAAACAATAACGGTTTCAATACCCCTTACTAAGCTTTTTGTATCCTCTCGCTGAAGCCATTTTAAACTTTTCATTTTTCCCACCCTAAATTTTCTTTAAAGCGCCATATT
>JAZSAC010000103.1:0-5420 GCA_045601645.1 Acutalibacteraceae bacterium
TTATTAAAAGAAATGAAAAAAGAATCATTAATAGATGATGTAATTTATCTTTCTACAGCTCAAAATGATTCAACAGTAGAAATAGCATTACTTTGGTCAACCGCATATGATAATAAAATAATGTCTTTTGCTAATACGTTACATACAATAGACGGAGGAACACATGAGCAAGGATTTAAAGCAAGTGTTGCTAATGTTGTAAATAAGTATGCTTTTGATTTTAAAAAATTAAAAGAAGGAAATGCACGACTTAAAAGTGATGATATTTTAGAGGGTATAGTTGCTATTGTTTCGGTTAAATTGGCAGATGCACAATTTGAAAGCCAAACTAAAGCAAAATTAGGAAACACTTCTATTGGAAATCTTGTAAGACAGCTTGTTAACGAAAAACTTTATTTGTTTTTTGAGGAACACCCGAATGATGCAAAAATAGTTATTGATAAAGCAATAGCAGCTTCGAATGCACGTGAGGCTGCTCAAAAAGCGAGAGATGCATCACGTAACAAGTCAGGCATCGGCGGAAAAACCAGAATGCCCGAAAAACTGACCGACTGTATTTCAGATGACCCGACTAAGACCGAAATATTTATAGTTGAGGGAGATTCTGCAGGCGGCTCTGCTGCCGACGGAAGAAATTCAACCTATCAAGCTATTTTACCGCTTTGGGGTAAAATGTTGAATGTTGAAAAAGCAAGAGATGATAAGGTTTACGGTAACGATAAATTAACACCTGTTATAACAGCTTTAGGTACCGGAATCGGAGAAAATTTTGATATTACAAGGCTACGTTATGATAAAGTAGTAATTATGGCTGATGCTGATGTTGACGGTAGCCATATTAGAACTTTGCTTTTAACATTTTTCTTCAGATATATGCCTGAATTAATAGAAAGTGGACATGTTTATTTAGCACAACCACCGCTTTATAGGGTTTCAAAAGGTAAACAAAGATATGATGCGTTTACAGATGAGGAAAAAGCTCTTTATATAGAACGTCTTGGTGGTTCGGCCGATGTTCAACGATATAAAGGTCTTGGTGAAATGGACCCTGACCAGTTATGGGAAACAACCCTCGACCCTGAACGCAGAACTATTTTAAGAGTTACTATGGAAGATGCCCAAAAAGCCAGTGATACAATTGAAATGCTCATGGGTGATGAGGTAGAGCCGCGTAAAAAATTTATTGAAGAAAATGCGGTTTTTGCAACCGATTTAGATATTTAAGGAAAGGAGAGCTAACAAAATGGCTAAAGAAAAGGTTTATTGGCCGAGCAATGAAGAAACTAATATTGTTCCGGTAGAAATTGTTGATGAAGTAAAGCAAAGCATGCTGCAATATGGTATGTCGGTGCTTGTGGGCCGTGCTCTCCCTGATGTTCGTGATGGCTTAAAGCCGGTTCACCGCAGAATACTTTATACAATGTATGAAAACGGATTAACTCCGGATAAGGCTTATCGTAAATGTGCTGATACTGTTGGTACCGTTTTAGGACGCTATCATCCGCATGGTGACAGCTCGGTTTATGACGCTATGGTTCGTATGGCGCAGGATTTTTCTTTGAGATATCCTCTTATTGACGGTCACGGTAACTTTGGTAATATTGACGGATATCCTGCGGCAGCTTATCGTTATACCGAGTCGAGAATGAACCGTCTTTCAACCCACATGCTTGATGATATTGATAAGGATACGGTAGATTTTGTACCTAACTATGATGACCGTTTACAAGAGCCAACTGTTTTACCGGTTCGTTTTCCACAGTTGTTGGTTAATGGTTCATCTGGTATTGCGTTTGGTATGGCAACCGAAATCCCTCCCCATAATTTAGGAGAGGTTATTGATGCAATGTGTTGCCTTATTGATAATCCTGAGGCAGATTTACCTGAGCTTTGTGAACATATAAAAGGACCTGACTTTCCAACCGGCGGTATAATTATGGGAAGAAGCGGCATTAGGGCTGCTTATGCTACCGGTAAGGGTAAAATAACTGTAAGAAGTAAGACTGAAATAGAAGAACTTTCTAATGGAAAGTTTAGGATTATTATTTCTGAAATTCCTTATAAGGTAAGAAAAAAGGACCTTGTAAAGAAAATTTACGATTTGGCTGCTGACAAGAGAGTAGAAGGTATCGACGATGTTGTTGACTACTCGTCTAAGCGTGACGGTGGCATAAGAATTGTTGTAGATGTTAAAAAAGATGCTAATCCACAGGTTGTTCTTAATAAACTTTTCTCTTATACCGATTTACAGACGACCTTTGGTGCTAACCTTATTGCAATAGTCGATGGCAAACCGAAAATTCTTACATTAAAGGAAATGCTGCAAAACAGTATAGATTTTCAATGTGAAATTATTCGCAGAAGAACTATTTTCGATATGCGCAAAGCTAAAGAAAGAGCACATATTTTAGAAGCCTTAAAGGTTGCTCTTGATTTTATAGATGAGGTTATAAGTATTATTCGCAACAGTAAAACAATTCCTGAAAGTAAAGATGCTTTGGCTGAGCGTGTTGGTTTTGACGACGTTCAAACAACAGCTATTGTTCAAATGCAGTTGGGTAAGCTTGCTGGATTGGAAAAACAAAAAATCTTAGATGAATTACAGGAAAAGTTAGACTTTATTAAGGATTGCGAGGATATCCTTGCAAATCATTCAAGAGTATTAGATATAGTTAAAACCGAATCGTTAAATTTACGTGATAAATATACTGATGACCGTCGAACAGAAATCACCGATGTTGCAGGCGAGGTAGATATTGAGGACCTTATTCCTGAGGAAGAGTGTATTTTAACTAAAACGGTTGAAGGTTATATTAAACGGTTGCCTTCTGATACCTATTCAACTCAACATAGAGGCGGTAAGGGTATTATGGGTATGACTACACGAGAGGGTGACATTGTTGAAAACATGTTTACCTGTTCGTCACACGATTATATTCTTATGTTCAGCAATTTGGGACGGTTGTATAGAATTAAGGCTTATGAAATTCCTGAAGGAAGCCGTACCTCTAAGGGAATGAATTTAATTAATATTTTACCATTAATGAACAACGAGAAGATTATCAATATTTTGGCACTTGATAATAAAATTGACCTTGAAAATCCGTTCTATGTTTGTATGGTTACCAAAAAAGGAACAATTAAACGTACATCTATAGAGGCGTTTAAGAATGTCAGAAAAACCGGCATAATTGCTATTAATATTGATGAAGATGATGAGTTGGCTTATGTTTGCAGAACAAAAGGCAATGAAGAGCTTATGGTTGCAACAAAGAAAGGTTTTGCGATTAGGTTTAATGAGTCGCAGGCAAGAGAAATGGGAAGAACGGCAAGAGGAGTTCGTGCTATTCGCTTAAGAGAGGGCGACAAAGTTGTTGGAATGTTGGTCTGCAATAAAACTCGCGAAATTTTAACCGTAACTGAAACAGGCTACGGTAGAATAAGTAGTTTTGACGATTACCGTGTTCAAACAAGAGGTGGTAAAGGTATAATCAACTATCGCACCTTAAAATACGGTGATGTAGCAGAAATCATTTCGGTTAGCAACGAAGATGATATAATAATGATAACATCACTGGGAATTATAATTCGAGTTCCTGTAAGTGAAATCAGCCGATTCTCACGACCTGCAAAAGGCGTTAGGGTTATGAGAGTAAAAGGAGATGTTGGTGAAAAGATATTATCAATCGCAACCGCTGCTCATGATAACGATGAGGTTACCGACCACCCTGAAGCTGCAGAGGCTGATGCAGGAGATGTGGGTGAGGTTGAACCTATAGACGCTGACGACGAAGTGGAAGTAATAGAATAAAAAAGTAAAAACAAAAAACGGTGCAGTCAATTTGCACCGTTTTTGTTACAACTCTTTAACGCAAAAGTTAAGCATATCAACATGGGTTTCGTCTATAAATTTTACACCCTCTCGCTTTAATAAAACAATCTGCATGTTTTCACCGCCGAAGGCAAAGGCTTGCGAAACTCTTCCTTCGCGATTAACTACTCGGTAACATGGAATGCTTTCCGGGTCGGGATTAATATGAAGAGCATATCCTACAACCCTTGCCCAATGAGGGTTGCCGGCAGCCATTGCAACCTGTCCATAGGTGGCAACCTTACCGGGTGGGATAGTTTTAACTATACTGTATATTTTTTCAAATACGCTATCTTCACGTTTCGGTTTTTGTGTTGGGGATTTCAGGATATTCACCTTCCATAATTTTTTCAAGGTCAACACTTGTCTCCTCTTTAGCGGTTGAAAAAACTATCTGTGTTTGTGTTCCGCCGAAGGTCTGAAGCTGACCGATAAAAATATCAAGTGCTTCGGTCGATTCAAAGGCAACCTTTATCAACATTGAATATTTTCCCGTAACACAGCAACATTCTAAAACATTTGGGTGAGCCTTAATAAATGGATAAAATATTGTTTTTTGAGAAGGCAGAACCTCTAAATTTATAAATGCTGTGATAGGGAATCCAAGTAGCTTGTGGTTGACATTGACACCATAGCTGCTTATAATGCCGCTTTTTTCGAGTCGTTCAATTCTGGCTGCGGTTGCAGGAGAGGATAGAAAAACCTTCTCTGCTAATACCTTTAACGGCATTCTTGCATTTTCTTTTAAAAGACTTATGAGACGATAATCTATTTTGTCCATTATTACACCTATCTTTCAAAAATAGTATAAAACAATTGATAAACTTTATTTTCTTAAGTCAAGTGTACTATTTTTTTGCGTACATGTCAATTAAAAATTATATTTTGTAGGAGAAACAATGATAGATATAGAAAAAAGCTGTTGTTTTACAGGGTATCGACCCGATAAATTTAGTTTTCAATTTGAAACAGATTGCACTGAACATAAAATTTTTACAAAGAGGCTAAACACTGCAATATCAAAAGCAATTTTGTCTGGTTGCACTAATTTCTATACAGGGATGGCTCAAGGTTTTGATATTGTTGCAGCAGAGCAGGTTGCGCTTATTAAAAGTATTAACAAAAAAGTTAAACTTACAGCAGTCGTGCCGTTTAAAGAACAAGCAAGTAGTTGGAACGAGCAATGGAAAAGGCGCTATTATGCACTGCTTGATGAATGTGATGATGTGGTAATTATTCACGAGAAGTACGAAAAGTGGGTTTTTAATGAAAGAAACAGATATATGGTTGACCGTTGTCGATATGTTTTAACATATTTTGATGGCAAAAAAGGCGGCACCGAAAGCACGTTAAAGTATGCAATAAAGCATGGCAGGGTAGTAACAAATATTTTCAATGATGATATAATCGGAAACGATATAAAAAGCTATAAAGCATATTTTGGACTTGTTTCTCCTGAAAGCAAATAAAAAGCCGCTCATAGGCGTTGTACCCGTAAGGATACTACGCCAGTTTTATTCGCCTTTGGCGAGTTATATTGCTTTGCAGT
>JAZSAC010000104.1:0-13775 GCA_045601645.1 Acutalibacteraceae bacterium
AGACACCAATTTAAATTTAATTGAATCACATTCCGACAATGAATTATGAAAACCCGACCCATGAATATGGCCGTGGTAAACCTCTTTAATATTATGTTTTTTTAAAACATCCATTATTTCATTACATTTTGATTCGGCACATGCAGGTGGATAATGTAAAAACACAAGTGGCTCTAATCCTGTATTTTCAGCGGCGGTTATAGAAACATCAAGCCTCCCGGCTTCACGCAAAATCACTTTTTTCGCGGCATCGGGTTTATCGAAAAACCAGCCTCGACTACCGCAAATTGCTCTGTTATCGGCTATAAGTGCCGAATTATATATGCATTCTATACTTGTAATATGATTGTCAATAAAAAACTTGTTTATCTTTGTAATGGTACTCCACCAAAGGTCGTGATTACCTTTAAGCAATATTTTACGTCCCGGCAATGCATCAAGAAACTGCATATCTTTAATGGTTTCTTCTAATTTCAATCCCCAAGAAACATCGCCTGGTATTATAACAGTATCACCGTCACTCACAACACGTTTCCAATTTGATGTAAGACGTTCTAAATAGTTGTTCCAACCATAAAACACATCCATCGGTTTGTCACCGGACAGTGATAAATGCAGGTCCGATATAGCAAACAGTGACATTTATATCCTCCCTATTTTTTGATTATTTTTTTACTTTTAGGTTAAAATAGTTTTGTCCAAAAGGACTTTAAAAAAGCCGAAAGGAAGATTTTATGAACGAAAATTGTGGATGCAAAATTTCAGGAATCAAGTGCGAGGTTGATAGCTGTCGCCATCATACTGCTGACAACTGCTGCGATGCAGGTTGCATTGAGGTTGTTAACCATCACGCAGAGTCAATCAGCGAAACCGCATGCGGAACCTTTGCAAAGAAATAATTCCTGTATCTAGCAAAATCGGACTGTCGGAATATTCGGCAGTCCTGTTTTGTTTATTTTATACCCAAAAACTTCAAAACGGTATCTATCATCTGGGTTTTATCACAAACATTATTAAATCTTCTGGCAGAATTTTTAAGATTTAATATTGGCTGTGGTACATTGGTTTTAGTGTATGCTGACAGTGCATCTACCATTTGAAACTCATCATCTGAGCTTTTTTGAGGTGCAATTCCCTTTAACACGCTGGCTGAGAATTTATATGGACTTGCAGTTGAAACAACAACAGCGGGTTTTGTATCACTGCTGTTTTTGACATACTCATCAAAAACCTTAAGTGCAACAGCTGTATGGGTGTCTGTTAAATACTCTTTATCCGTAAAATATTTTTTAATGGTTTTTAATGTTTCAGAATCATCACAAAAGCCACCTACATATAAGGATTGTAACTTTTGCAATAGTTCATTACTTATTTTATACTGCCCTTGTTCTGCAAGTGACAACTGAAGCTTTGCAATCAGTTCTTGATTATTGCTTAAATGATATACCATACGTTCAAGATTGCTGGAAATTAGTATATCCATTGAAGGTGAAGCGGTTGTATAAAATTTGCGATTTCGGTCATAAACTCCGGTATTTATAAAATCGGTCAAAACATTATTTGCGTTAGATGCGCAAATAAGCTTTGCTATCGGCACACCCATAGAAAGAGCATAAAAAGCCGCTAAAATGTTACCAAAATTACCGGTAGGCACTGTAACATTAAACCCTTCTTTAAGGTCGACACCTTGATTTAACAAATCACAATATGCCGAAACATAATAAACAATCTGCGGTACAAGTCTACCCCAGTTAATTGAGTTTGCACTCGAAAACTCCATTTTGTTTTCATGCAACAAGGCGTTAACCGAATCATCTGTGAAAATCTTTTTAACACCGCTTTGAGCATCATCAAAATTGCCATTTATTGCACAAACATATACATTATCGCCCTTTTGCGTTTCCATTTGTAGCTTTTGCATCGGACTTACACCGTTGTTTGGGTAGAAAACAACAATTTTAGTATTAGGAACATCAGCAAAGCCCTCTAATGCAGCTTTACCTGTATCACCCGATGTGGCAACAAGGATAACCGATTGGTCCTTGCCGACTTTTTTTGCTGCTGTTGTAAGCAAAAACGGCAACAGCTGTAAAGCCAAATCTTTAAATGCACAGGTAGGACCGTGCCACAGCTCAAGCACATATTTGCCATCTTCAATTTTAACCAACGGTGCCGGCTGATTATTATCAAAAGTCTTGTCATAAGCGCCCTTTAAACAAAAATCAAGCTCTTCCTCGGTAAAATCATCGAGAAATAATCTCAAAACGGCCTTAGCCCTTCCTATATAGTCTAGCGTTTTAATTCTATTAAAATCTTCCTGTGATAGTTTAGGTATGCTTTCAGGAACAAACAGCCCGCCTTCACGTGAAATGCCCTGTGAAATAGCAACAGCTGACGACACCCTTACACTTGCATCTCTTGTACTTAAATACTTCATTTTTTACCCCGTCCTGCCAAAAATTACATCAAATTTATATATGTCATATTTTACAACATTTTTTTTGCTTTGTCAAAACATTGTCATAAAAATCATATGCGTTTTTATAAAAAAATTTTTCTAATAATAACTTTTCTATACCTTTTTGTTCTAAATATCGATATAGGTCAACAACACAATTTACCGAATTAAGTTGATAATTCATTTCCGCACCATCAAAATCACTGCCTATACAAAGACAATTCTCCAACCCTAACTTAGAAGCATGACAGATTGATACATAAATTTGTTCAAAAACATTCTGTCCTAAAAACAATGGATAAAAGCATAGCCCCACCAATCCATTTTTTCTTTTTATAAGCATTAACTGTTCATCAGTTAAATTTCGGTTATGACTTATTATTTTATCAAAACATGAATGGCTTGCCACCATATTTTCTGCAACATCTGCCACATCAAAAAAGCTTTTACGGTTTAGATGTGAAACATCTGTCACCATAAAAAAGCTGTTCATTCTGTTTATTATTGACCTACCAAGCCTAGTTAGTCGTTTTTCCCCGTTTGAACCACCTGCGAGTAGATTATCATTATTCCATGTAAGTGAAATTGTTTTTACCGAATCGTGATACATTATATCAATCATTTCGGTTGAATTCAGCGGAACTCCGCCTTCAACCGACAGCAATGCCACATAATTTCGTTGCAAATCTTCTTTTTTCTTAACAATATCTATATTGGCTCTTTTTAATACAGTTTTTCCGTATTTTAATACGTTTTTATAATACTCTATGTTTTGAAGCTGCTCATCTTCAAGCCACAAAGCAAAGGTTTGTACCGCTTTATCAAAACCAAAAAGTCCTTTTTTGTTAACCGAAAGCCCGTCATCAAGCATATTTGTTTTTCTTTCATAAAGCTTTGTGAAGGTATCACAGTGAAGGTCAAAATATTTCAAACTTATCAGCCCCAAACGCATTTTCAAAATATTCAAGCGTTTGTTTGCCGTCCTGCTCAACAATTACCTCGGCAACATCAAACCTCGGCTGCAATCCAAATGCGTTATGTTGCATATATATGTTTGCGGTTACAAACAATTTCCTTTGTTTATTATAATCAACATATTCACATGGCCTAACCTTCGTTTTATATGACCTGGTTTTAACCTCAACAAAAAGTATTTCTGTATCGTTTTCGGCGATTATATCTATCTCACCGAACTTACAACGATAATTTTTTGCGGATATAATGTATCCTTTGTCTTTCAAATATTCGGCAACAAAAGTCTCGCCTTTATTGCCTATATCCTGTGTTTTACCCATTACTTGCCCTCAAAAAAGTTCTTTAAAAAACTTTTTCTGTGAATCGGCAATATGCCGAACTGTCTTAAAGCTTCATAGTGTGCCGCTGTTCCATAGCCTTTATGCTTTTCAAACCCATACTGAGGGTATTGCTTATCATATTCTAAAAGCAAACGGTCTCTTGTAACCTTAGCAAGAATTGATGCAGCCGCAACCGAGCAAGACTTTGCATCGCCTTTTATGATAGTTTCACAGTTAATAGAAATATCGGTTGGCACTCTGTTGCCGTCAATTAAGGCATAATCAGCCTTGATTTTCAACCCATTTATTGCTCTGTTCATAGCAAGAAAGGTTGCATTAAGTATATTGAATTGCTCAATTTCCTCAACGGTGGCATAAGCAACTGACCACGCTACCGCCTTTTTGATAATAATATCATACAACTTTTCTCTTTTTGCTTCCGAAAGCTTTTTTGAATCATTTAAGCCTTCAATTTCACAGTTGTGCGGCAAAATAACTGCAGCAGCCGTCACAGGACCTGCTAACGGACCCCTGCCCGCCTCATCAACTCCGCAAATATACTTATATCCCTTTTTCTCAGCGTTTGTTTCATATGTAAAATCAGGCATTTTAATCCTCCGGCATTTCTAGAGTGATTTTTCCGAGCTTTCCGCCTCGATACTCATCTAAAAGCATTTTTGATGTTCGTTCACAATCAACCTCGCCCTTGCGCAATAACATTCCTCTTTTTCTACCGATTGCCTGAAGCAAATCATACATATCAATATACTCAGTCGAGATAATATTATATCTTTCCAAAAGACGTTCAGGGTATTCCTTCGTCATACATTCAAGGAGCCTCACCGCCAACAATTCAATATCAATAACATCATCCTTGACAGCACCCGTAAAAGAAAGCCTTTCACCAACCTGAGGGTCATCAAATTTAGGCCATAACACACCGGGAGTATCTAACAATTCCAACCTATCATCTATTTTAAACCATTGATTGCCTTTAGTAACGCCTGGGCGGTCTGCAACCTGAGCCTTAGATATCTTAGCCATGCGATTGATAAACGATGATTTTCCAACATTAGGAATGCCCACAACCATAACTCTAAGTGGTTTTCCGGTCATGCCTTTATTATCATATTGCTCTAATTTCTCTTTAAGAAGAGTTTTTACCGATTTAATAAAATTATCAACACCCTTACCCGTCCTGCAATCCATCGGTATAGCAATAATGCCTTCATTTTTAAATTTGGCAATCCACCTGTTGACAGCAACTTCATCAGCGACATCACATTTGTTAAGTAAAATCAGCCTGGGTTTATCGGCAACAATACCCGCCAACTCCGGATTGCGGCTGCTGACGGGTATTCTGGCATCTATTATTTCAGCAACGGCATCAATAAGAGGTAGACATTTGATAATTTGTCTTTCGGTTTTTTTCATATGTCCAGGATACCATTGAATATTTTGTGTTTCTCTCATATTTTCACTCCATTGCCGATTTGTTAATATAAGTCTCCGAATTTCTGAAGAGGATACACCCTATAAATTGCTTTTCCCAAAATCTGTCGTTTATCAACTACGCCTACTGCTGTTGTTCGACTGTCGAGCGAGACGTGACGGTTATCACCCAAAACAAATATACAATTTTTCGGTACCTGCAAGGGATATTTTTGAGTTCCGTACAATCCTTCACCTATTGTTTCCTCTGTAAAATCACTATTTGCAAATTCATTACCGACTTTAACCATTGTATCAACTGTATCGCCAACAAAAACCGAGCCGTCACGAATATCAACCCATTGATTTTCAGTGGCAATAACCCTTTTAATAATTGGCTTATTATCATATACTTCACTTGAAATTATAACAATATCGCCGTATTTAGGAGTGTAAAACAAATCAGAAACAATAACACGTTCACCATCGGTCAATGTGTCCTCCATAGAGGAACCGTCAATCTGAACCTGTCTGAATATAAACGTAAATAAAAATAAAATACATATCATTGTAATCACAATACAATCAAACCACTCAAATACTTCATGCCATAAAGTACGAGTTTCTTTAACATTGTTATCATTGCCGTTACTATTTGTAACATGATTACTTTTCTGTTGCATTACACCACCTCCTTAAAAAATAAAAGGGGAACAAGCAAACCCTGTCCCCCTTCGTTGCAAAATCAAATTTTCTCCTTAACCTTTGCGGCTTTACCGACTCTGTCACGGAGATAGTATAACTTAGCTCTGCGAACCTTTCCTTCTCTAACAGTTTCAACCTTAGCAACGTTGGGTGAATGAACCGGGAATACACGCTCTACACCTACACCGTAAGATACACGGCGAACAGTAAAGGTTTCAGCTATACCACTGTTATTTTTTGCAATTACAGTACCCTCAAAAATCTGAATTCTCGACTTATCACCTTCGGTAATTCTAACATGAACACGAACGGTAGAGCCGATTTTAATCTCCGGTGCTTCTTCTTTAAGCATACCGGCAGAAAGTGCTTTAACGAAATCCATTAACATTTCCTCCTTAAATTTTTATCAGACATTCATGCTTTACTCTACGGTTAACCGTTCAAGCAGAGGACTATCCGCTTTGGTGTCGTTAAACGTCATCAAACCCATCGGAAAGGCGCCGATGTAATTAAATGCTAAAGTATGATACCATACTCATAACAAAAAATCAAGTCTTTTTATAAAAAATTTATTAATAGTTATCCGGTTTAATTTCAAAATAGCTTTGCGGGTGTTTACAAACCGGACAAACAGCGGGTGCCGACTCTGCAGCATGAATATTTCCGCAATTAAGACATTTCCACAACTTAATTCCGTCTCGCTTGAAAACTATACCCCGTTCAATATTTTCTTTAAGCTTTATAAAACGTTCGTGGTGTTCTTTTTCAATATTGCCAACCAGCTTGAAAAGTGTCGCGATTTCTAAATACCCTTCTGCCTCGGCATCGGCTGCAAACCCCTTATACATATCACTGAACTCATACCATTCACCATCGGCTGCATCCTGCAATGCCTCTTTTGTTTCGGGCATTTTATTATCATGCAGATATTTGAACCAAATTTCAGCATGTTCCTTTTCATTTTCTGCAGTTTCATGAAAAATTCTACCTATTTGCTCGTAGCCTTCCTTTTTTGCAACCGATGAGTAATAGGTATATTTATTACGAGCCTGAGACTCACCCGAGAATGCTGCCATTAAATTTGCATAGGTTTTACTTTTTGAAAATTCCAACGTTAATTCCTCCCATAAATGATTAACGCTATTATTTTCTAAAAAAACCAAATTATGCATCAATTATCCACAATTAAATCCTGTATATTTCTTATTTGAAAATCCATATTTTTGAGCAGGTCGGGATAATTCATAGCTGCATTCGCTCCCTTTACAACCGAATACACTGCATCACTGTTAATATAAATATTGGTTTTGAGTTTTTCAGACAAAAACTCTTCCATTCCATTTGTAAGTGCACCCCCACCCGTAACATATATCCTGTCACACATCACATCTGCCACAATGTCAGGAGGCGTTTTTTCTATAACTGAATTTATTGCCATAAGTATCGCATCAGCAGAATCCTTCATTGCATTATACACATCGGTTGAAGAAATATCAAAAAGTTCAGGTAATCCTGTAAATAAATTTCTACCCTTTGCCTTAATATTTACTTCTTCCTTGCGTGATACAACCGAACCTATTTGAATTTTAATTTCCTCTGCTGTTAAATTGCCGATTAAAATATTAAACTCTCTGCGGACATATTTTATAATTGCATCTTCAAAGTCTAACGAACCCAATGGAACCGAATCACACTGAACAATACCCCCTGCCGAGAGCATAGCAATATCGGTCACACCTGCACCTATATCAATAATCATTTTTCCGCCAGGTTTTGAAAAATCCAACCCCATGCCTAATGCAGCTGCTATTGAAGCGTCTATAATTTGAACGCGTCTTCCCCCTGCTATTTCTGCGGCATTTGCAAGTGACCGCCGCTGTATTGAGGTTGCTCTTGATGGCATTGCAACAATGATTCTCGGCTTTATCAATCTCTTGCCCAATGAACTACTCATATATTCTTTAAGCATTTGTTCGGCAACATCATAATCTGCAATCATTCCTCTTTGAATAGGAAACACCGTTTCTAAATTTTCAGAAGTTCTGCCCACCATGCTTTTTGCTCGGTCACCGAAACATATAGGTTCCCATGTTTCACTATCAACCGTTGCAACGGTCGGCTGTTCCAAAATTATTTTATTTCTACACAGCATTACTGTTTTATATGTTCCGAAATCTATTGCAATATCAATAGGCACATTTAGTCCTCCCTACAGCAAAGTAATTACTACTTTTATTATATTAAAAAGTAATCATACTTTCAATGTTTTTTTCTTTTAACGATTTTTTATGTTCCGTAATAAGAGCAGTCGCACAATAAACCTTCTCAGCACCGCACATTCTGAGTTGTTTTGAACATTCATTTAATGTATAACCTGTTGTTTTGATATCATCTATCAACAATATCGTTTTTCCGTGTAAATCATCCTTACAAAGAAACGCTCCTTTAACATTAGCCTGTCTTTTATCAATAGGTAATAGATGTTGGCTTTCGGTTACTTTTATTTTCTTTAACGTTTTAGGCCTAAAAGGCAGACCTAATTTATGTGCAACCGTTTTTGCAAGTAATTCGACATAATCATACGAAATCTTCCTTAACCTGCTTTTGTGTGTCGGTACTATACAGACAAAATCAATATTAACATTTTTAAAACGCTCTGCAAAACATTCTGCTAATTTCACACCGAAATATCTTGCCGCATGAAACATAGAATGATATTTCATGCCATACACACCCTCTTGCGCAACACCTTTATTTTTAAACGGACTGGCTACACCTTCAAACAAATAATGATACTTACTGCATTGGCAACAAGACTTATCCAAGCCACAATAACGACATGCATTTTTTAAGTTTTCACATTTTTTCAACTCAACAGCACATTCATCACAAGGCAAACCGTTATGATTAATTTCATTACAGCAAGGACATCTCGGCGGAAAAACAAATGATATTATATTTGAAAATAAACCCATCATTGTTCTTCCTTTAACAATTGCTGTAATGCACTGTAGCGAAGATTTTTTCGGTCATTTTGTACCATTTTATACAATTCTTCCCTACTGCCCACTACTATTAACATCTTTTTTGCCCTAGTAACTGCTGTATATAAAAGATTACGATATTTTAACTGATAAGGAAAATCAAGTAACGGAAGTACAACACAGTCGAACTCACTTCCTTGACTTTTATGAACAGTTACGGCATATGCTAATTCCAACTGCATAACCTCATCACCTGAATATTCAGCAACACAAGACGGAAACCTTACCGTAACACAACGGTTTTTAACATCTATATTTTCCAAAATGCCTACATCACCGTTGAAAACCCCGGTTCCTACCTTGCCTTCATCATCTTCCCAAACAATATCATAATTATTTTTTGTCTGCATAACCTTATCGTTTTTTCTTAACACAAAGCCTTTAAATTCAATCTCAGGTGTATTTTCGGTAGGAGGATTAAGTTGTTGCTGTAAAATATTATTAAGATTAACTGTTCCCAATTCCATCTTTTTTGACGGGCAAAGCACCTGAATACCATTAAACGCCGACATGCCAAAGGCTTCAGGCAATCGGCGACAACATAAGTCGGCTACTAACCGTGTTGCTTGTTCTGATGTTCTGCTTTCCAACATAAAAAAATCAGTGTCTTTTCGGTCAAGCTCTAACTGTTCATTATTTATAATACGATGGGAATTAACCACAATCATACTGTCCATTGCCTGTCTGAAAATCTTAGAAAGCCTAACAGTTTGAAATTTTTTTGAGTCTATTAAATCCTTAAACACATTACCGGCACCAACACTGGGCAGCTGGTCTGAATCACCGACTAAAACCAAACGGGTTCCCAAACGCAACGCCTTTAGCAAAGCCTCAAACAGAAAGGCATCTACCATCGACATTTCGTCTATTATTACAGCATCAACATCTAAGGGATTTTTTTCACACCGAACAAAGATATGTTTTTTTCTATCTTCAGAGGTTCCTACCTCTAACAATCTATGTATTGTTTTTGCTTCCCTGCCGCACAACTCAGACATTCTTTTGGCAGCCCTTCCCGTAGGTGCAGCAAGCGCTATTTTCATACCTCTGTTTTCAAACACTCTAATTATTCCGTTAACGGTTGTAGTTTTACCTGTTCCGGGACCGCCCGTAAGAATAAATATGCTAGATATAACACTTAAAGCAATTGCTTCTGTTTGCATTTTGTCAAATTTAATATTCAACTCTTTTTCTGCTTGATTTATATCCTTATCACTGACAGTTTTCTCTTTTGCGTTTAATGAAAGCTCAGTTTTAAGGCGATTAGAAATATATGCTTCACAATTATACTGTTGACTTAATGCCAAAAAAGGAATACCGTCTTTTATAAATTCTGTAACAGTCTTACGCTCATTTAATACAACACACGCATCATCGGTCTGCCATGAATTGCACCCCAAAAGCTTGGTTGCAATATCAAGAACCTTCCCCTTGGGTAAACATGTATGACCATTTAGAAGATTATGGCTTATAACGAACATTACCCCTGCACATATACGTTCAACATTATCCTCCAATATGCCGAGTTTTCTCGCAATTTCATCTGCTCGTTCAAAATCAAATCCTATTTCTTCCTTGCATAAAAGGTAAGGATTGCCTTCAATTTGCTCAACTACGGTCTCACCCAAAACATTAAAAGCCGTCACCGCTTCATCTGCCGAAAGTCCGTATTGTGCCAATCTTATACATAACTCTCTTAAAGACCTTTTGCTTGATATTTCAGCTTGAATTTCCTTTGCCCTTACAAGTGATATTCCTTTTATTGTTGATATTTTTTCAGGATTATTTTCCATCACATCAAAAGTTTTGTCACCAAATTGCTGTACTATTTTTTTTGCTGTGGCAGGTCCTATTCCTTTAATCGTTCCTGAAGATAAATAGCGTAAAATAGCCGCTGTACCCGACGGTAAAGTTTTTAAACAGCTTTCAGCCTTGAATTGCTGACCATATGTAGCATGAACGACATATTTACCTGTAATTTCAACCTCCTCACCGATAGATACATCAGGAATATTCCCCACAACTGTTTCAGTGAAACCATTTTTTTCTAATTCTATAACTGAAAAACCGGTGTAGGCATTATTATAAATAACCCTTTTTACTGTTCCGCTTATAATTTCAAGCCTTTCGTCCATGCCCTCACCACCTTTAAAAATCTATATTATCTTTTAGGTTTCAAATATTTTTTCAGAAAACCTTTCCTTATCAATAAAATCAAAACGACTGTTTTTACAAATCGAACGACAATATTCTCTTAACTCAGCCTTTATTCCACAATCCACAGCATAAAGTCTTACATCCTGCAAAGCCAAATCCCACTCAGCAGTTTCTAAAGCCATTTGAAGTTGGATATCAGCTTCATCGCCATCCAATATGACTGCATAAATTCTTTTATCTTCCATTCCCTTTGAAGAAATCCTGATTGCTACCCATTTTATTATACTTGCAGCACCTGCAACACAAAGAACAGCTATAAAAATCCCTATTATTGTTTCTAACATAAAACATCACCCATATTATAATATGAATGATTTATAAAAATGCTAAACCCGACCGCTATCCTAAAAAGTGGCAAAGCAGTCGGGTTTTGTTTACTCAATAACTATGCTTATTTCCTGCGGTTCCAAAACATTCAACCACGCAATATATTCTGTGGGAATATCAACCGTGATTTTACGGGTTTCTATCGTCGGACCTATAATATCTGTACAGTCAAGCATTAGTTTCACATTTTTGGTCGAAAGATTATTTAAAACAGTTGAACGACCGCAAAGCACAACCTTAATATTTCTTTTATACGACGAGCTTGCTTTCAGTGATGAGTTAAGATTAGAAAACTCTATTAGAGACGGAGAAAAATACAAGGTTTTTGTTGTCAACCTACCAACATCAAGTGCAACTGTTACCTCCTCTGTTCCGTCAACTATTTCAACTCCGTCAGGCAACAAAAACGAAACATTAAACGAAGTGTTATCAGGCGAAACACTTAAAAAATCAATCGGAGATAACTGTAAGCCTTTATTCATTAACTCATTAACCGTATCAACAGGACCTTTAATTTTAACCTTATTGATTTGCTCCCTCCTACCCGAAGCATTTCCTAAGACACTTAAGCTATAATCAGGCATGCCTGTTTCGGTAGAAGTAAAACACTTTGGTAAATTTGAAAAAGTTGGCAATAAATTAACATCGGCTGTTTTATATACAACTATTCTAACATAAGTATCGACATTATATACCAATTCTGTCGATTCAAGCACGTTACCTTGAGCATCATAAAAATAAATTTCATTATTAAAATTCTGTGTTTCTGACAAAACCTCTGACGGCAAAATTGGTTTTGCAATAACCTTAGCAATTGAACTTACCGTTGCCGAAGGACCTGTAACATGAAGCTTCTCAATTTCAACGCCATCAGCATTATTTTTTAAACTGCTTTTATAAATTTCACAGTCACCGACTATAAATTTTTGAAACTCCTCTGTATCTACCTCAACAGGAATATCGGCAGCTTTATCATAATCATATTCTACCTGTATATATGACGGATTTATTTTAGTAACCGTACATCCATTAATTTCAACCGAAGCCGTAAGCGAAAGAAGATATGTTCCAGGTTTTGTAACATCAGCGTAAGACGAAACAGAAACCTTAATATCGTCTTTAGAAACCGTACTGACAATATATCCGGGTCCACTTACAATAGCAGAAACCTTTTGAGTATAATCACCAATCGGCAATAACACATTGTTATTGTCATCTGACTGTTCACTTATGTTTAATGGAATATCGGTAATTGTAACATCGCGAGATGGATTTTCAGAAATGTCAATTACAAGCCAAAAAACCAATGCACAAATTAAAGAAAAAACCATGAGAAAATTTTTGTTTTCAAACAGCTTACTAATTTTTGGTATTGGATTGAATTTCAATTTCCGTCACTTCCTTTCTGCCGGTCGAAAATTACTGACCGTTTCTTTTTTTGAAAATTTTTGATAAAAACCGTTTGGTTCCGACGGGTTTACCTGTAGTAATAAGTTCAGAGTACATACGTTCTCTTAATGTTATATTTGTGTAATTTCTTTGAATTGTACCGTTTACACAAACCGAAATGTTTCCCGTTTCTTCTGAAACAACCACAACAACCGCATCTGAGCTTTCACTCATTCCGACCGCTGCACGATGTCTTGTGCCCAATTCCTTACTAAGCTCATTATTCGATGTTAACGGTAGGATACACCCGGCAGCAGCAATACGGCAATCCCTTATAACAACGCCTCCATCATGTAAGGGGGATTTAGGGTAAAAAATATTTTGAACAAGCTCGTTTGAAACGTCAGCATCAACAACGGTACCAGTTGACACAATTTCACCCAACGGAGTAGAACGTTCAAAAACAATCAATGCACCTATTTTTTGTTCCTTCATGGTTTCACACGCTCTGCAGACATTATCAATACAATTTTTAATATTTGCAGAATCGGCTGTTTGACCATTTGTAAAAACGCCTAAACCACTATGCCCAACTCGCTCTAATGCATGACGAAGCTCGGGCTGAAAAATTATAGCAACAGCTATAATTGCATAATCAAAGAATTTAACTAACAACCACTTAATACTGATTAAATCAAGCCATTGAGCAATCACCCATACGAACATAAGTAAAAGCAGGCCCTTAACAAGAATTTTAGCACGGGTTTCCTTAAAAAAGCCTATTGCCTTATAGATGACGTAAGCAACAACCAAAATATCAATAATATCTGTCACTCTAATATCTAAAAGAGCCATAAATAGTTGCGAAAAAAATCCGCCTATAGTTGAAAACATAGAATCGAAAAATTG
>JAZSAC010000105.1:0-1880 GCA_045601645.1 Acutalibacteraceae bacterium
GATACGTTTATTTGAACAAATTTGTGTTTTATTAATGCAAAGAAGAGAATAATATACTTTGTAATGATGTGTTACGCTTGACAACAATATTAAGTTTTGAGAATTAAATTACAGCAGATAAAACAGGTGATTAAAAATGAGTAGCAATTTACAAAATGCTTACAGAAAAATCATGGAGTATTTTGATTTTAATGTTGAGTTTATGGTGCTGATAATTGAACTTATTGGAATATTCGTGATTATGTTTTCAGTGATTAGTGCAGTAAACGGATTTATAAAAAAGAAGCAATATATTCGTTTGAAGCTTGCAGAAGGCATTGCATTTGCACTAGAGCTTAAAGTTGGTGGAGAACTTTTGCGTACGGTTATTGTACGAGAGTGGGAAGAACTTTTAATATTAGGCTCAATTATTGTATTAAGAGCTGCATTGACTTTTCTCATTCAATGGGAAATAAGCATAGAAAAACGCAACGGTAATTTTACGTTTAAAACTTACAATCAAAATGAAATATCAAAACAATAAATCTAAAAGATTAAAAAACAAGCAGCAAACCAATTTCGTTAGTTTTGCTGCTTGTTCTTTTGTTATTAGTTTTTATTATTTTGTTTTGGATTTTCTTTTAGAAGTATTTTCTACCCAACGGACCCACATCGGACCTGCTAGGAATACAGAAGAGAAGCAACCGGCTATTATGCCGATAGCCATAGGTATTGCAAAGCTACGTAAAGCTGTGACACCGAAGAATTCAGCAACAACAACAACCGACACGATAGAGCAGAAGGTGGTGATAGCTGTCATAACAGAACGCAAGAGTGTTTCATTTATACTCTTATTAACCTGTTCGCAGACAGAGAGTGATGGGAAGAATTTTTTATTTTCACGAACGCGGTCGAAGATAACAATGGTATTGTTAAGAGAATAACCGAACAAGGTTAAAATAACTGCTAAGAAGTTTGCATCAATTTCCAATTCAAATACAACGCATGCAAAGAATGCTATCAAAACATCATGGATAAGGGCTATCAATGATGTTGTAGCTGCCGAAATTCCACCAATATTACGGAATCTGATGCCAATATAAATTATAACTCCTAAAGCTGCAATTGCGATAGCAACAATACTTTTAACAAGGAAAGAGCTGGCAAGTGTTGGATTGACAGTATTAGCCTCACTAAGTTTAAAGTCGGCTGTTTCGAATTTGCTGTTCAACAGATATGTGATAGAGTCTTGAATATCAATCATAGCTTCTGAATTGGCAGTGGTTTCGATATTATCTTCTGTTTTGTTTTCATTCTCAGACTCTGTATTGTTAGAAGTATTATCAGTGGCATTTTCTTCAGTCTTAGAATCAAGCTCGGCTGATGCTAACAAAGCAGCCACTTTGTCAGCATTAACATTTTTTATTAAATCGCCTGAGAAGGTGATAACAATTTTTTTAGAATTGTTGTTGAAATCAGAACTTTCGGTAACTGTTGAATCGGCATCAATACCCTCAAGTATGATTTTTTCAACATCAGCGGTGTTGATATTACCTTCATAAGAATATGATAGACGGCTTCCACCAACAAAGTTAATATCAAAATCAACCTTAAATATTGCGGTCAAGACAGTACCGATAATAATGATACAGCTTGCAATAATACCGGCTTTCTTAAAGAAACCGACAAAGTTATAGATTTTCTTTTCTTTATATGGCACAGTTGCTTTATTTGCACCGAAAAACCAAGGGTTACGAAGGAATTTTATACGAGATACGCTCATAAGCATAATTCTTGATGCAAAAACAGCCATTATAAAATTGAAAACAACGCCGGTTAGCAGTGTATAACCGAAGGAATAAATACTACCGGTTACAGATGAGCTTAAGAAAGGAATAAGG
>JAZSAC010000106.1:0-3166 GCA_045601645.1 Acutalibacteraceae bacterium
GTCTTCAAAACCGTTAGGAAGTCTGTTGTCTTCATTTACCAGCACAAAATAGTCGGGATTTTTTTCTTCTGTTTTGCTCATAATTGTACTCCATTATTTTCTGACAAAGAAACGCTTTCGTCTGTTGTTTCTTTAGATAGGAAATCTACCCATGGATTCAACATATTCTTGTTTATCGGTTAGATTATACCATTTTTACTCCAATGATTCAATATATAAATAAAAATCCGCCCAAATTTTTTCGGGCGGATAATTTTAGTTTTTATGGGGAATCAAGGTCGTTTATATTTGAGTGTTCACGCTAAAAAGTTTTGTCCTTTTTAGGTGTTTTCACGCTAAAATACTTTGTCCCATAACAATATAAACCTAATTACTTAGATTCTTTGATAGCTGCCTGTGCTGCTGCAAGACGGGCAATCGGAACACGGAACGGTGAACATGATACATAGTCAAGACCAATCTTATGGCAAAACTCTACTGATACCGGGTCGCCACCATGCTCTCCACAAATACCACAGTGCATTGTAGGACGGACTTTCTTGCCAAGTGTTACAGCCATATCCATCAATTTACCTACGCCGTTCTGGTCAAGCTTTGCAAACGGGTCATTTTCATAAATCTTACTATCATAATATGCACTTAAGAACTTGCCTGCATCATCACGAGAGAAGCCAAAGGTCATTTGAGTAAGGTCATTGGTACCGAAGCAGAAGAACTCGGCCTCTTTAGCGATTTCGTCAGCAGTTATACATGCACGCGGAATTTCCATCATGGTACCTACCTCATACTTAAGGTCTGCACCTGCAGCAGCGATTTCCTTATCGGCAGTTGCAACAACAATATCCTTAACAAATTTCATTTCTTTAACTTCACCGGTGAGTGGAATCATAATTTCAGGAACAAGATTCCAATCGGGGTGAGCTTTCTTAACATTGATTGCTGCACGAATAACGGCTGATGTTTGCATCTTTGCAATTTCAGGATAGGTAACAGCCAAGCGACAGCCACGATGTCCCATCATTGGGTTAAATTCATGAAGACCGGTAATAATATTCTTAATATCTGCTACTGTCTTACCCTGAGCCTTTGCCAATGCTTCAATATCCGCTTCCTCAGTAGGAACAAACTCATGAAGAGGTGGGTCAAGAAAACGTATTGTAACAGGATTGCCTTCAAGTGCTTCATATAGTTTTTCAAAGTCGCCCTGCTGGAAGGGAAGAATCTTATCAAGAGCTGCTTCTCTTTCCTCAACTGTATCAGAGCAAATCATCTGACGGAAAGCTGCAATTCTGTCTGCCTCAAAGAACATATGCTCAGTACGGCAAAGACCGATACCCTCAGCGCCCAACTCACGAGCCTTCTTAGCATCAGCCGGAGTATCAGCATTGGTACGAACCTTCAAGGTTCTGAATTCGTCAGCCCAAGCCATGATTCTGCCAAACTCACCTGCAATTTCAGCATCAACAGTCGGTATAATACCATCATAAATATTACCGGTAGAACCATCGATTGAAATATAGTCACCCTCGTTATAGGTCTTACCTGCAAGAGTAAATTTCTTATTTTCTTCGTCCATAATAATATCACCGCAGCCGGATACACAGCAAGTACCCATACCACGAGCAACAACGGCTGCATGTGAAGTCATACCGCCACGAACGGTTAAAATACCCTGAGAAGCCTTCATACCGGTAATATCTTCCGGAGAGGTCTCAAGACGTACAAGAACAACCTTCTCTCCCCTTGCGTTCCAAGCCTCTGCATCTTCAGCAGTAAATACAATCTTACCGCAAGCAGCACCAGGAGAAGCACCTAAGCCTTTTCCTGAAGGAACAGCAGCCTTTAATGCCTTAGCATCAAACTGAGGGTGAAGAAGTGTATCAAGGTTACGAGGGTCAATCATAGCAACAGCCTGCTTCTTATCAATCATACCTTCATCAACAAGGTCACAGGCAATCTTAAGAGCAGCCTTTGCAGTTCTCTTACCATTACGGGTTTGAAGCATGAATAATTTACCATGCTCAACTGTAAACTCCATATCCTGCATATCTCTGTAGTGGTCTTCCAAGGTTGCACAAACCTTTTGGAATTGTTCAAAAGCAGCAGGGAATTTATTAGCCATTTCTGCAATCGGCATCGGTGTGCGAACACCGGCAACAACATCTTCGCCCTGTGCATTGGTAAGGAATTCGCCCATGAGGCCCTTATCACCTGTTGCAGGGTCACGCGTAAAGGCAACACCGGTACCGCAATCGTCACCCATATTACCAAATGCCATCATCTGAACGTTAACGGCTGTACCCCATGAATAAGGGATATCATTATCACGACGATAAACATTTGCACGAGGGTTGTCCCATGAACGGAAAACAGCCTCAACAGCACCCATAAGTTGCTCTTTCGGGTCTGATGGGAAATCTTTACCGATTTTAGATTTATATTCAGCCTTAAACTGATTTGCGAGTTCTTTAAGGTCATCGGCAGTAAGTTCAACGTCTTGCTTAACGCCCTTGGCCTCTTTCATTTTATCAATTAACTCTTCAAAATACTTTTTACCGACTTCCATAACAACGTCAGAATACATTTGAATGAAACGACGATAGCAGTCATATGCCCAACGAGCATTACCTGACTGTTCTGCCATAACCTCAACAACCTCTTCATTAAGACCGAGGTTAAGGATTGTATCCATCATACCGGGCATAGAAGCACGGGCACCTGAACGAACAGAAACCAAAAGTGGATTTTGCTTATCACCGAACTTTTTGCCGGTAATACCTTCCATTTTGTCGATGTATTCCATAATTTCTGCTTGAATATCATCGTTAATTTTTCTGCCGTCCTCATAATACTGTGTGCAAGCCTCGGTGGTTACGGTAAATCCCTGTGGAACAGGAAGACCTATCTTGGTCATTTCTGCAAGGTTAGCACCTTTACCGCCGAGAAGCTCACGCATAGAAGCGTCGCCTTCTGAAAACAGGTAAACAAACTTGTGACTCATTATTGAATCAGCCTCCTAAAAAATATTAAACAACTTTATGTGTAACCGACATCTTGCCGGCTACAAGTGGCAAATTATATTCACCACACTGCTAAATAGCAGAAAACTCCAAAATAATTTGAAGTATCCAATTGATTATATCAGTTATTGACTGAAAAATAAAGA
>JAZSAC010000107.1:0-2132 GCA_045601645.1 Acutalibacteraceae bacterium
CAGAAAAAGCATTTGAAGAGACACTTAATTTTGTAAGAGTAGGTGTTTCAGAAAAGCAGATAGTTGCCGAATTAGAATATCGAATGATGATTTATGGTTCTCAGATGCCATCATTTAATACAATAGTAGTTTCAGGTGAAAATTCTGCATTACCCCATGGTGTTCCCAATGAAAAAAATATTATAAAAAGAGGGGATTTCATTGTTTTTGATTTTGGGGCAGTGTATAACGGATATCACAGTGATATGACGAGGACTATTGCTGTTGGATATGCTTCTGATAAAATGTATGAGGTGTATAATACTGTTTTAAATGCTCAAAATGCAGCTGAAAAGATTGTTAAAGACGGCGTTTTAGCATCAAATGTTGATATTGCTGCAAGAAGTGTTATTGAAAATGCAGGATATGGTGAATATTTTGTTCATAGTACCGGCCATTCTTTAGGGCTTGAGGTTCATGAAATGCCGACAGTATCATTTAAAAGTAAGGATATATTAAAATCTGGTAATATTATAACTAATGAGCCAGGAATTTATATACCTAATGAGTTTGGTGTAAGAATAGAAGATATGCTTTTAGTCTGTAGTAACGGTTGTGATAATCTTACTTCAGTAAAAAAATCGTTAATTATTGTTTGAATTTTAAAAATATACTTGAAAAATATGTTAAAATGATATAAAATAACATAAGTGACTTATATTGGAGGTAGAAATTATGGTAACAGCCGGTGATTTTAGAAATGGTGTAACCTTTGAAATGGAAGGAAAGGTTTATCAGATAATAGAATTCCAGCACGTAAAGCCTGGCAAGGGCGCTGCATTTGTAAGAACAAAAATCAAAAATGTTATTGAAGGTACTGTTCTTGAAAAAACATTCAACCCTTCTGAAAAATTTCCGACAGCCTTTGTTGAAAGAAAGGATATGGAATATTCATACAATGATGGTTCAATTTATTATTTTATGGACCAAGAATCTTTTGAACTTATTCCAGTCAGTGAAAATGAGTTGGGTGATAACTTTAAGTTCGTAAAAGAAAACATGATATGTAAGGTGCTTTCTTATAAAGGAAATGTTTTCGGTGTTGAACCGCCTACCTTTGTTGAGTTAGCTGTAACACAGACCGACCCCGGCTTTGCAGGAAATACTGCAACAAATGCTACTAAACCTGCCACTCTTGAAACCGGCTGTGAAATAAGGGTACCTTTGTTTATTAACGAGGGAGATGTTATTCGTATTGACACCAGAACTGGTGAATATATGGAACGTGCATAATTTCAACATCTGTTGGAATATTACTAATAATTTTATTAAAATATAAGGAGATTGTTATGACAGTTTCAGAAAAAGTTGCGTATATTAAAGGTCTTGCAGAAAATGCAGGATTTAATGACAATGACAGCAGGGATAAGGTTTTAAAGGCTATTATTGATGTTCTTGAAGATATCGCCGATTCAATCGGTGAGATTAATGAGCAATTAGATGCAGTTGATGAGGACCTTGCAG
The DNA here is from genome assembly GCA_045601645.1 of Acutalibacteraceae bacterium. Taxonomy (GTDB): domain Bacteria; phylum Bacillota; class Clostridia; order Oscillospirales; family Acutalibacteraceae; genus UMGS172. Next base: position 1,504 of record JAZSAC010000107.1, read on the forward strand.
TTTTAGAAGAAGATTTCTATGATGATGATGATTGCGATTGCAACTGTGACTGTGATTGTGACGACGATGATGATTTTTGCTATGAGGTTGAATGTCCCAAATGTCATGATATAATTTATCTTGATGACAAAATGATTGATGAAGGCGGCATTAACTGTCCTAACTGTGGTCAAGAACTTGAATTTGATTTAAGCAGTGATGATTGCGACGGTTGTTGCGATTGTGATGACGACAAGTGATTTTTTGCTAACTGAGGGCACCCGCTTTTTTGGGTGCCTTTTATTTGTGAGGTGATTTAATGTTAAAAATTCAAAATAAATTTAGTTATACTTGTTCTGAAAATGATACTAAAAATACTGCTGCTATTATAGTTTGCGGCGGTAGTTCATCACGAATGAATGGCGTTGATAAAATCTTTGCTGAAATCAACAGTAAAGAGGTTGTTGCACATTCAATATACGCATTTGAAAAATGTAAAGACATTTCTCAAATAATTATTGTAACTAAAAACGAAAGTATATTAAAAATGCAACAGTTATGTGATAAATACGACTTTAAAAAGGTTACAGATATTGTTTCTGGTGGCAATTGTCGTCAACAGTCGGTTGCAAATGGCTTAAATGTATTGT
>JAZSAC010000108.1:0-4663 GCA_045601645.1 Acutalibacteraceae bacterium
CGGCTCGGTTGGGTATGATATTGTAATACCATCAGATTATATGATACATCGAATGAGAAACGAATCAATGCTTAAAGAAATAGATTTTTCTAAAATATCTAACTATAAATACATTGATGACATGTACAAAGGTGCCTATTACGATCCTGAAAACAAATACTCTGTTCCTTACAGTGTAGGAATGGTCGGTTTGATTTATAACACCACTATAGTTGAGGGTAATCCTGATAGTTGGGATTTAATGTGGGACGAACGTTATAAAGATAATATATTAACCTTTAATAACTCACGTGATGCTTTTGCGATAGCTCAATTTTTATTGGGAATAAGTATAAACACTACCGATAAAAACGAATGGGACCGAGCAGCTGATAAATTGCTTGAACAAAATCCGTTATTACAAGGCAGAGTTATGGATGAGGTGTTTAATAAAATGGAGGCCGGAAACGCTGCCATAGCACCTTATTATGCAGGAGACTATTTAACTATGGCTGATGTAAATGAGGATTTAGCCTTCTTCTATCCAAAAGAAGGCACAAATATATTTGTTGATGCAATGTGTATTCCGTCTTCCTGTCAAAACTATGAAGCTGCACTAATGTTTATTAATTTTTTACTCGACCCAGAGGTCGCCTTAGCAAACGCTGAATACATATGTTATGCTTCTCCAAACACCGCTGTTGTTAATCACCCAGATTATTCATTAGCAGAAAATGAATACCTCTACCCTGCTAATCAAAGCGAAATAAAGACTGAATATTTTCACGACCTTGATGAAGAAACCAGAATTTATTTTGAAAAGCTTTGGGAAAATGTAATTATAAATTAAAAAAAGCGCTGTAAGAAATTTATCTTACAGCGCTTTTTTAAGTTTTAAATAATATTTAAACCACTAAGTAATACCTTTAATCCTAAGAGAATAAGAATAACACCGCCGATAAACTCAGCTTTTGATTTATACTTTGCACCAAAAATGCTACCAACCTTTACACCTAAAAATGATAAAATAAAGGTCGTAATTCCGATTATACAACAAGAAATTATTGCATTTATGTATGACATATTTCCAAATGCAACTCCCGAAACGAGTGCATCAATACTTGTTGCAACAGACATTACAAACATAACTTTGCATTTTAATGAACAACCGGTTGTATTTTCTTGATGTGATAATGCTTCTTTTATCATGTTTATTCCTATTAAACAAAGTAATAAAAAACCTATCCAATGGTCAATAGCATCGACAAAGTTATTTAAGATGGAAATAATTAAAAATCCGATAAATGGCATGACTGCCTGAAAAATACCAAACCATGCACCGACAATTGAACATGATTTTATAGTTGCTTTTTCCATAGCAAGACCTTTGCATACAGCAACAGCAAATGCGTCCATAGATAAAGCAAATCCTAATAAAATAACATCAAATAAACTCATTTACTCACCTAATTATCATCAAAAATCCTTACTTATATTCTCATCTAAAAAGCTATCAATACTATATTCAATGCTTTTAAATATACCTTTTTCATATTCAGCAATTGAAACAGAGGCATTATTTGCCCAAGGCTTATCTTTAATTAAATCAATAGACTTATTTTCAATATAACTAAAGAATGCTCTTATAGGTGTCGCGTGTGTAAAAATTGCAATCGACTTACCGTCATTTTTGATACATATATCTTCAACAATATCATAAATTCTTTTAATCAATTCAACGACCGATTCCCCACCATCAGGCTTTGCGTGTCCTATATTATTAGCCCAAACTGAGTATGTATCAGGAAAATCAACTATTAAATCCTCAAAACGCTTATTTTCCCATTTGCCTGATTTGATTTCACGCAAACGATCTGTCTTTATAATATCTATTCCCGAAACTTTTGAAAAAGCACAAGCAGTATCATATGCTCGGATTAAATCACTAGAATAAATAATATCAATATTTTTATCTTGTAGATATTTTGCAGTTATTTCAGCTTGTTTATAACCTAAATCTGATAATCCTAAATCGGCATGGCCTGTAAATGTTTTATAAACATTACCCATACTCTGTCCATGTCGAACAAAGTAAAGCGTACTCCCCATAATAATCCACCTAACATTTATTATATATAATACGATTTAAAATTATATCAAAAACATTTTTGAATGTCAAGAAATAGAAAGCAGACCTTTAATAAGGTCTGCTTAAATTATATATTGCGGTAAATATCACTAGGATTAACCTGACCGTATTTCGTATTTAAAACTAATTCTTCAGCTTTATGCGGGTCATCAACACTAACTATCATTAGAGCCTTACCTTTTGTGTGACCAATACATGCATACATATATTTGATTTCCATACCGTTATCAGTTAAAACATGTAAAGCATTAGCAAAACCACCGGGAATATCATCAATAGCAATAGCTAATGTGTCGGTTGTTTTACAAATAACGCCCGACTCACGCAGCGCTGTAACAGCAGCATCAGGGTCACTCACAATCATTCTGACAATGCCATAATCGGTTGTGTCTGCAAGTGATAGCGCACTTATATCAATATTATTTTCCGATAAAATGTCGGCAATTTCATTTAGCCTGCCGGTTTTATTTTCAATGAATGCAGAAACCTGCTTAACTAACATAAATATTTCTCCTATAATTATATTTTGCGTTTATCTATAACACGTTTTGCTTTACCTTCACTACGAGCAATTGTTTTAGGATTAACAAGGTGTACCCTAACTCCTAAACCAAGTGCAGAACGTAAATTATCAGCTATAGTACGTTCTATCTTATTTATTGATTTAATATCATCAGCAAACATAGATTCACTCATTTCGACATCTAAATCAAATGTATCTGTATTATCAACACGGTCAATTGTAATAAAATAATTAGGTGTTATATTATCGGTACCAATTGACAATAAAACCTCTTCAATCTGTGAAGGAAAAACATTAACACCCCTGATTATCAGCATATCGTCACTTCTACCCTGCGGTTTCATCATTCTTACATGCGTTCTTCCGCATTTACATTTAGTATAATCAAGCGAACAAATATCACGAGTTCTGTAACGAATAACCGGGAAACCTTCTTTAGTAATTGTTGTTAAAACCAATTCACCGGTTGAGCCCGCAGGTAAAACCTCACATGTGTCAGGGTCAATTATTTCAGGAATAAAATGGTCCTCCCATATATGCATACCGCACTGATACTCACACTCACATGCAACACCTGGACCTAATATTTCAGATAAACCATAAATGTCATAAGCCTTAATGCCTAATTTTTCCTGTATCTCGTTACGCATGTTTTCACTCCAAGGCTCAGCACCAAAAATACCGGCTTTTAGATGTAACTTATCTTTAAGATTTTCACGCTCAACCTCTTCACCCAGATACATTGCGTATGACGGAGTACAACATAATACAGTAGAACCAAAATCGACCATATTTTGTAATTGTAATGCCGTATTGCCTGACGACATTGGAATTACCGTAGCACCTAAGCGCTCAGCACCGCCATGTGCGCCTAAACCACCTGTAAATAAGCCGTAACCATATGAAACTTGAACTATATCTTCATCGTTTGCGTCGATTGCAACGAGCATTCTTGCAAAGCAATCAGCCCAAATTTTAAGGTCGTTATCAGTGTATCCTACAACAATTCTTTTACCCGTTGTGCCTGATGAAGCATGTATACGCTTTATATTTTTTAAAGGCTCAGCAAAGAGACCATAAGGATAATAATCCCTTAAATCTTTTTTATATGAAAAAGGCAGCTTTGATAAATCTTCAACACCTTTTATATCTTCAGGTTTCAAATTTGCTTCATCCATTCTGTTTTTGAAGCATTCAACCCTTTCATACATACGCTTAACCTGCCATTTCAGGCGTTCGCTTTGAAGCTCCTCTATTTCTGAACGAGAAAGAGTCTCTTCAACAGGATTAAGCATTCCCATTATAAATCACTCCAATATTTATTTTTTAATATTTAATATAATACCTAATGCAATAGATAAAGATGCTGCCATAATAACCTGATATTCTCCGGGTAGTAAAAATGTTATAGTATGAGCTGGTATCCAAAACAACGGTACTGTCTTTAAAATTGTAAAGTTAACAAATCTGCACCAATCAATACTACCAACTACATCTTTAATACCAATTTTTTCAGATGATTCCGATTTTAGCTCTAAAAATCTGTCTGAACATTTATGTAATGCCATAAATGTAGGTCCAAATGATGTATTCATAATAACACTGGTGTAAAAAGCTTTTAAAATTTTTGCAACGATCGGATTATTTCCAACAGGTAATATACCGTTATTAACGGCAATAGTAAAAGTACCCATCATAAAGGTTATCCAAACACCGATTATTCCCCAAATAATAAATCGTGCAATTATCATTTTAGGCACACACCATGCTTTGTTAGCCAAACGAGCCGAAATCAACTCACCCGCTGTTGCTAATAATGCAAACTTGATAAATCCCATTATGTACTTTGTTTTTATATTGCTTGAAAGTTCAATAAATGTCACTCTTGTTTGTGGAATTAGCAATATAATCGCAAAACTAAATATTGAAAATAAAATATAAAATATAATTAAAATTTTTTCTCTTTTAATCATAATACAACACAACCTAAATTTTATAAAGAATATCCCAAT
>JAZSAC010000109.1:0-10678 GCA_045601645.1 Acutalibacteraceae bacterium
CCCACTCGTGCTGAAAATTTCAGAAACAGTTTGAGCTTCCGAAGGTGGTAAAATAATGTCACCCCCAAAAATAACAATGAGAGGTATTATCACCAACCAACTGAGCACTCCACCGGCAAACATATATGATGAGATTTTAGGTCCGCAGATATATCCAACACTCATAACAGCAGGATAAATCTGCGTTCCGATTGCTCCGGGATATGTCTTTTTAGAGCCTTGTACCAAAACCTCACCCGGAAAAACCTTCAATCCGTCAATTATAAATTTAAAAGCTGCCGCTATTCCCATACCGGCAAATACAGAAGAAGCTCTTGAACCTCCCTCTTCACCTGCAAGTAAAACCTCAGCACAAGCTGTTCCTTCGGGATACGGTAAAACCCCATGCTCACGAACAATTAACGCATTTCTCAGCGGAACCATAAAGAAAATACCGAGCAACCCACCAATTAGTGCAATTAATGTGATTTCTATAAGGCCGGGCTTGTCCATTATTCCTTCTCTTGCCCATAGAAAAAGAGCCGGAATTGTGAAAATAGCACCAGCAGCAAGTGACTCTCCCGCAGAACCGATTGTCTGAACCATATTGCTTTCCAAAACAGAATTTTTGCGCATTATAACACGAAAAACACCCATGGCAATAACAGCTGCCGGTATTGATGCCGAAACAGTCATTCCTACACGCAAGCCTAAATATGCATTAGCTGCACCAAATACAACAGCCAACAGCATACCTATTATAATAGACTTTACGGTAAGCTCTGGTGTTATGCGATTAGCCGGAATATATGGTTTAAATTCTTTTTTACTATCCATACTGTGCTCCTAGAATTTCACCTTAATATAATAATTTCAACAATTATCAATTGATTATATCATGATATTACAATATCGTCAAGGTGATTTTTATGCCAGCAATTGCCTCATCTTTAAAAGAATAATCCTCTCACGGCGTGACACCTGTACTTGAGTCATACCAAGTTGTTCGGCAGTTTCACTTTGTGTTTTATATTTATAATATCTTAAATAAATAAGCTTTCGGTCGTTATCCGGCAAAGCTCTCATGGTTTCTTCTAATGAAATGTGTTCAATCAACATATCATTATCACCTTCAACCGCTATATCGAATTCACAGGTTCCGTCATCATTTTCGCAGGTCAATGACATAGTTGGTTGAGCTGCACATAAAGCTTCTGTAACACTTTCAGCAGAAACGCAAAGACTGTCGGCAATTTCATTAACAGTTGGCTCTCGTCCTAAAGCTTTTGAAAGTCTTTCACTCTCCCTCACAGCCTTTAGCGAAAGTTCTTTTAAGCTTCTCGCAACCTTTACACTTCCGCCATCACGAAACATGCGTTTGATTTCACCTAGTATTACCGGAACAGCATAAGTTGAAAACATTAAACCTCTTGTTTCATCAAAGCCCTTTACAGCTTTTATCAGTCCTATGCAACCCACTTGAAACATATCATCGTATTCTATTCCTCTGCCTTTAAACTTTGCACAACAAGCATGAACTAATCCTAAATTTTTAAGAATAAAATCACTGTTTTCTTTCATCTTTTGTTTTTATCTTCTTTTGCATCGTTATGGTAGTCCCTTTGCCTACCGTTGAACGTACTTTAAGCTTATCAGTAAAGTTTTCCATTACGGCAAAACCCAAGCCCGCACGTTCTTCACCGCCGGTTGTAAACAATGGTTGCATAGCCTGTCCTATATCAGTGATTCCGCAACCATAATCTCTAATACGAATTCTTACATTATCACCGTCGGCGCTGACCGTTATGTAAATTTTTCCAACGGTGTCCTTATAAGCGTGTACAATGCAATTTGTAACAGCCTCTGAAACGGCTGTCTTAATATCATTTAATTCCTCTATAGTAGGGTCTAAACGTGAAACAAACGCCGCTACAGCAATTCTCGCAAAACTTTCATTAGTTGAACGAGAAGGTAATATTATTTTTATTTCTTCCTTCATAACATTTCCTCTTATCTGTCAATATTTGCAAGACGGTCAAGCCCTGCCAGCTTCATTACTTTGCAAATTTGCGGAGAGGTATTAGTAACATGTAACTCCCCACCCAAAGGCTTTAAAAGCTTATAACGGCCCATAACTAAGCCTATGCCCGAACTATCCATAAAGCTTACATCTCTAAAATCCAATACCAGCATCGAAGGCATGTTTTTTTCGACAACTGCATCTATCTCATTGCGCATAACACTTGCTGTATGGTGGTCTATTTCTCCTTCAAGAAATGCTGTTACCACATCATCATTGATTGTTATTCTAACTGCCAAAATATCACTTCCTAAAAACAAAAAATCCGCTATATAATAATAGCGGATTCCTTTAGAATATTCTGTCACACTGTGCGGCATTTATTATTGTTTTTTTGTAGAAATTTGCGACAATATAATAGGTCTTATATCGCCGGCCAAATAAAGTGAACCAAAAATTATTAGTGTCTCTTCTGCTTTTGCTAATCTTAACGCCTCTTCGTAACTGTCGGCAAAGCTTACATTTTCACAAATGCTTTTGCACAACTTCGCTAAATCTTCAGCTGACATACTACGTTTATTAGACTTTACATTAACAGCGATAATTTTTGAAAATATACCCCTTAGTTTTAATAAGGCTTCTTTAACATCTTTATCAGCCATAAACCCTACAATCGCAGTAGCATTTTTAATTTTGCTTGAGCTTAACACCTTGGCCAACGCACCTGTTCCGTTAGGATTGTGCGAACCATCAAGAATTACAAGCGGTTTTCTCGACAAAACCTCACAGCGAGCCGGAAAGGTCGTTTTTTTCAACCCTTTTCTTATTATCTCATCATCAATTTCAGGATATGCCGTATTTACAGCAGTTATTGCAAGTAAAGCATTGCTTACCTGATGTTCACCGGCTAATTTTGTTGTATATTCTCTGCCACCAAATACAAACGAATTGCCAAAAATATTTGATTTTATAATTTTCGCATCATCAATATTGCATACCGTACAACTGCTATTTTTTTGCTTTGCACAACGCTCGATGGTCTGTAAAACAACGGTGCTGTTTGCTGTTGAAGTAACGGTCGGACAATTTTGTTTTATAATTCCACACTTTTCAAGTGCAATTTTTTCCTCAGTATCACCTAAAATATCCGTATGGTCTAATGCGATACGAGCTATAACCGAAACCTTCGGATGTCCTATGACGTTTGTTGCATCAAGCCTTCCACCGAGACCCACCTCTAGCACAATCGTATCACAATTTTTTTCATAAAAATAAAGAAACGCAACGGCGGTTATAAATTCAAACTCGGTTATCGGGCAACCCTCGTCATTTTGTATTTCATCAACATATTTCTTTACACGTGTTACATATGCTGTCAAATCATCATTAGAAATATATTCGCCATCAATCTGTATGCGTTCATTAAAACAGGTGACGAACGGAGAAATATAAAGACCAGTTTTTTTGCCTTGACACCTTAATATATTACTTATCATGGTACAAATTGAGCCCTTCCCATTTGTACCTGCAACGTGGATAACTTCTAAATTATCTTGTGGATTATCTAGTTTTTTTAGAAGCTCGGTAATTCTTTCCAAACCGGGCTTTGAACCGAAACGCATAAGAGAATGTATATATTCTACTGACTCTTTATAATCCATACCGCTGTTCCTTTCTAAAAATTCAGCGGACGGAAAACCGTCCGCTTTTGTTACATTTTTGATTTAATATCCGCAATACTTGCCTGTAAAAGTGCTATTTTATCTTCAGCCTTTTTAAAGCCTTCCTTTTGAACATCAACAACCTTTTGAGGCGCTTTACTCATGAAACTTTCATTATTAAGCTTAGAACCAAAAAAATCTCGGTCTTTTTCGGCTGCAGCTAATTCTTTTAATAAACGTTCAAGCTCTTTACTAAAATCAACAAGCTCTTTCATAGGAATCTGCACAACTGCATCAGTGGTAACGACACTTACAGCCCCCTCTACCTCTGCTGCATCACTGATTTCGACCTCAGAAGCCGATGCGAGTCTTGTCATAAACACAGCACACTTGTTAAAGGTTTCTTTTGATTCTGTTTTAATATAAAGCTTTGCCTTTTTAGACGGTGGAACATTCATTTCGGCGCGGCGATTTCTTACCGCCTTAATTACATTCATAACCTTTTCAAACTCGGCTTCTTCTAAATCAAAATCACAATTCTTATCAGCAACCGGCCAAGAAGCTACCATAATGCTCTCGCCTTCATGAGGTAGTGCCTGCCAAATTTCTTCGGTAATAAACGGCATAAACGGATGCAAAAGCTTTAACGTATTAGATAAAATGTAAACAAGTACACCTTTTGCAACCGAAGCTTTTTTAGAATCCTCACTGTTTAAACGGACCTTTGTAAGCTCAATATACCAGTCACAATATACATCCCAAATAAAGTCATACAACTTGGAAACCGCAAGACCTATCTCGTACTTATCAAGATTTTCCGTAACCTCTGCAACAAGACTGTTAAATTTAGAAATAATCCATTTATCCTCAAGCTCAAGATTTTCGGGAATATAAGGCGTCGGCTCATTTTCATCAAGATTCATTAAAACAAAACGTGCCGCATTCCATAGCTTATTAGCAAAATTACGACTTGCCTCAACACGCTCAGCAGAATATCTCATATCATTTCCCGGAGTATTACCGGTAGCCAATGTAAACCTAAGCGCATCTGCACCGTATTTTTCAATTTCTTCAAGCGGGTCAATACCGTTGCCTAAAGATTTTGACATCTTTCTTCCTTCTGCATCTCTGACTATACCGTGAAAAAGAACGGTATTAAACGGTGCTTTTCCTGTATATTCAAGTCCCGAGAATATCATACGGGCAACCCAAAAGAAGATAATATCATAACCTGTAACAAGGGTGCTTGTAGGATAGAAATATTTAAGGTCTATATTATTTTCAGGCCACCCCAACGTTGAGAACGGCCAAAGGGCTGATGAGAACCAAGTGTCAAGTGTATCCTCATCCATATGAACCTTTGCACCGCACTTCGGACAAACATCAACATCTGTACGGCTGACAATAGTCTCATTACACTCATCACAGTACCATGCAGGAATTCTATGTCCCCACCAAAGCTGACGTGAGATACACCAGTCTTTAATATTTTCCATCCAATTATAATATGTTTTTTCAAAACGCGATGGAATAAGCTTAATTTCACCATTTTTAACAACATCAATTGCAGGTTCTGCCAAGGGCTGCATTTTAACAAACCACTGTTTTGAAACCCTTGGTTCAACGGTAGTTGAGCAACGATAACAGCTACCTACATTATGTTTCATAGGTTCAACCTTTACAAGAAATCCCTGCTCATCTAAATCAGCAACGATAGCTTTTCTTGCTTCGTAGCGTTCCATACCGCAGTATTTGCCACCGTTTTCGTTTATATAAGCATCGTCGGTCATAACATTTATAACCGGAAGATTGTGACGTAATCCAACCTCAAAGTCATTCGGGTCATGAGCAGGTGTGATTTTAACAACACCTGTACCAAAATCCATTTCAACATATGAATCGGCAACAATCGGAATTTCCTTATTAACAAGTGGTAAAGTAACCGTTTTACCTACCAAATGTTTATACCTTTCATCATCGGGATGTACAGCAACAGCAGTATCACCCAACAAGGTTTCTGGACGTGTTGTTGCAAGTTCAATATAACCGCTTTTGTCGGTCAAAGGATAACGCAAATGCCAAAAGTTTCCGTCTTTTTCTGAATATTCAACCTCAGCATCAGATATGGAGGTTAAACAATGCGGACACCAGTTTATAATTCTTTCTCCGCGATAAATTAAACCCTTTTCGTAAAGACGAACAAAAACCTCGCGAACGGCCTTTGAACAGCCTTCATCAAGAGTAAAGCGTTCTCTTTCCCAATCGCAAGAGGTACCTAATTTTTTAAGCTGTTCAATAATTCTACCGCCGAACTTTTCTTTCCAAGCCCATGCTCGCTCTAAAAAAGCATCTCTGCCGATATCCTCTTTTGAAATACCTTCTTTACGCATTGCCTCAACAATTTTTGCCTCGGTTGCAATTGAAGCATGGTCCGTACCGGGAAGCCATAATGCAGAAAAACCTTGCATTCTCTTCCAACGAATAAGAATATCCTGTAAAGTCTCGTCCAAGGCGTGACCCATATGAAGCTGACCGGTAATATTAGGAGGCGGTATGACAATAGTATACGGCTTCTTTTTTTGGTCTACATCAGCATGAAAATAGTTGCCTTTAAGCCAAAAGTCATAGATTCTATCCTCAACAGCCGCAGGATTATAAACCTTTTCGAGTTCTTTTGCCATTTATTTCAGTTCCTTTCAATGAAGGTTTAAAATTTTGTTGTATAAAAACATTTAAGATATAATATACCAAAACTTTCCGATTGTCAATATCGGCAAAATTTTCCTTGTGATTTATTTATAATTTTACACACAATATATGTTGTCAGCAAAAAATTAAATGCGTTTGTTTTTTTGCTGGTGTGCACTCCGAGGAAATATCCCCGGAGTGTTTGTTTTAAAATTTCATTTGTTCGCCCTGCTCATCCGCCGATGGCAAACTACCTGCGGCAGGTAATGTTCTCGTTCTATAACGGTGTGGCTTTTGGAACATACCCTCAGAATAACGTAAAACCTCAAATAACCTCTGACCTTTTTTCTGTGTCATAACAGCCACTCCACCATTATCTTTTGTAGCCTTAACCTGCAGAGCACCGGTATGCAACAACAACTGTCTGCCACTAGATGATTTTAAGACAAGCTCACAATCTTCTTTTATATGCATAATACAGCATAACGGAAATTTATTTGTATACGCCGAAATCAACTTTTTTCGATTTTGCTTGGTAGCATAAGCAGAAAGCCCTACCTTTGCAACCCTACCATTTTGAAAAAAGAACATCAAATACCCGCTATAATCTTTTGTTACCACCATTGCAACGGGTTTTTCTCCTTCTTCAAACGAAAGCTTTGACGGAATATAATCTCCCAACACACTGGCTTTAGTATCATCAAAATCAGCCGCTTTTGACTTGTAAACCTGACATTTATCTGTAAAGAACAATAAATCACAATTATTGGTAGTCTCAATAATTTCAATAATTTCATCACCGTCTTTAAGCTTATGCTCTCCACTCATTCTAAGTGACTGCGGTGTAATTTTTTTGAAATAACCTTCTTTTGTATAGAAAAGTGAAACGGGATAATCAGGCACCGCTTCTTCTTCAAGTGTTATCTTGTTTTCTTCAGCCAAAATCACCTTGGTTCTACGGTCTTTTCCGTATTTTCGAGATACCTCTTCAAGCTCTTTAATAATGATATTCAACACCTTGCGACGATTTTTCAATATATCATCAAGCTCGGCAATTTCTTTTTCCAGAGCCTCAACGTCCTCCAAACGTTTCAAAATATATTCTCGATTCAAATGTCTAAGCTTAATTTCAGCAACATATTCTGCCTGAATTTCATCGATACCAAATCCTATCATAAGATTAGGTACAACCAGCTTTTCTTCGGCAGTTTCACGCACAATTTTTATTGCCTTATCAATATCTAAAAGGATTTTTTGTAAACCTTTAAGCAAATGATACTTTTCTTTGGCTTTATTAAGGTTAAAATAAACTCTGCGTTTTACACAATCAATTCTAAAGGCAGTCCATTCGGTTAAAATTTCCTTAACTCCCATAACTTTGGGGGAACCACCGATTAGGATATTAAAATTACATGAAAAATTATCCTGCAAAGAAGTCATCTTGAAAAGCTTTTGCATAAATTTTTGATAATCGACTCCCCGCTTTAAATCAATGGTTATTTTCAAGCCGTTAAGGTCTGTTTCATCTCGAATATCATTTATTTCTGTAATTTTCTTTTGCTTGGCTAAATCAATAACCTTTTCGATTATAGCCTCAATGGTAGTCGTTGGCGGAATTTCGGTAATATCTATACAGTTTGCCGATTTATCGTAAGAATAAACACCTCTTACTTTAACACTTCCTCTGCCTGTGCTATAAATATTCTCAATTTCTGCACGGTCATAAAGCAGTTCACCGCCACCTGAAAAATCAGGTGCAACAAGATAATCTGCAATATTTATGTCCTCGTCCTTTATAAATTCTATTTCTGTACGGCAAATCTCCGCCAAATTGAAAGGGCAAATTGAACTTGCCATTCCAACAGCAATTCCCGTATTAGCGTTTACTAAAACCGACGGAAAAGATACCGGCAACAATGTAGGCTCCTTCATGGTTGCATCATAGTTGTCTACAAAGTCAACCGTATCATGTTCAATATCTTTAAATAATTCGGCAGCAATAGGTGCTAATTTTGCCTCGGTATAACGTGGTGCGGCATATGCCATATCACGAGAATATGATTTACCCATATTTCCCTTTGACTCAACATATGGATGTAAAAGTGCCTCGTTCCCCTCGGTTAAACGAACCATGGTTTCATAAATTGCTGCATCGCCGTGGGGATTAAGACGCATAGTCTGTCCTGCGATATTTGCCGACTTTGTTTTAGCACCGTTAAGCAAGCCCATGTTATACATTGTATAAAGCAGTTTACGGTGTGACGGCTTAAAACCGTCAATTTCGGGAATAGCACGCGACAAAATAACACTCATCGCATACGGCATATAGTTGGTTTCGAGTGTTGTTGTTATCGGTTGCTCTACAACCATGCCTGCTCCCGAAATATATGCCTTTGGCTGCTCGACAGGCTGTTTTGTTTTTTCATTTAACTGTTTCTTTTTCGGAGCCATTTTTTGCTCTCCTTAAATAAATTTATCAGCTGATATCAGCATCAGCAATATAAAGATAACCCTTTTCGGTTATTATTTCTTTGCGCCCTTCAATATTATCACCAAGCAAAACATCAAATATATATGCCGTCTTTTCGGCATCCTCCGGAGTTACCCTTATAAGCCGTCTGGTAGCAGGATTCATGGTTGTAAGACTCATCATATCCGGCTGATTTTCACCAAGACCTTTAGAACGCTGTACAACACTTTTTGTGTCCTTAACCATATTTATCATGATATCGGCTTTTTCCTTCTCATCATAGGCAAAATAAGTCTTGTCCTTAGTAGAAATCTCATAAAGCGGAGTTTCGGCAATAAATACCTTACCCTCTTCTATCAATGTGGGAATAAGTCTATACAGCATAGTTAAAATCAATGTTCTTATTTGGAACCCGTCCTCATCGGCATCGGTACAGATAATAACCTTATTCCATCTCAACGCACTTAAGTCAAAGGTCGATAAATCCTTATTTGCTTTTGATTTAACCTCTACCCCACATCCTAAAACCTTAATAAGATTTGTGATGATTTCACTTTTAAATATTCTCTCATATTCAGCTTTAAGGCAATTAAGAATTTTTCCTCTTACCGGAATAACAGCTTGAAATTCAGCATTTCTTGCTAATTTTACCGAACCTAAAGCCGAATCGCCCTCAACAATAAATAGCTCGCGTACATTAACGTCTTTTGAACGACAATCAACAAACTTTTCTATTCGACTTAACATATCGTTACTTGTTTGCAGTGTCTTTTTAAGATTTAAACGCTCACGCTCACTACGTTCACGGCTTCGCTTATTTATAAGCACTTGGTCGACAATTTTTAATGCTTCTTCTTTATTTTCAATAAAATATATTTCCAGATTGTGACGGAAAAACTCCGTCATAGCATCGCCTATAAATTTATTGGTGATAGCTTTTTTTGTTTGGTTTTCATAAGAGGTTTGTGTAGAAAACGACGAAACACACAAAACCAAGCATTCCTCAACATCTTGGAAGGTTATTTTGCTCTCGTTCTTTTGATACTTGTTGTTATTCTTTATAAATAGATCAATTTGGTTCACAAAAGCATTTTTAACCGCCCTTTCGGGAGAACCACCGTGCTCCAGCCAACTTGAGTTGTGATAATATTCCTTTAACTGTACTTGATTTGAAAAACATACCGCCGCGTTTATTTTAACCTTATATTCCGGCTTATCTTCGCGATCACGACCCTTTTTCTCGGTCTGCCAAAACTGTATTGTGGAAATTCCTTTATCTTCAACTGTTTCTGCAACGTAATCCTTAATTCCGTCTTTATAACAAAACTCATACTGCTCAAATTTTGACCCAACCTGATTTCTTAACACAAAAACAATATTATCATTCACAACAGCTTGGCGTCTTAGCACCTCTATAAAATATTCAATCGGAATATCAATATCGGTAAACACGTCTAAATCCGGTTTCCAACGTGTTTTCGTGCCTGTTTCCCTGCCCGAATACGCTTCCTTCTTAAGCCCGCCTATATTTTCACCTTTTTCAAAATGCAGTGTATAAATAAAGCCGTCACGTTTAACCTCAACATCCATATATTCCGACGAATACTGTGTTGAACAAAGGCCTAAACCATTTAATCCTAAAGAAAACTCATAATTTTCGCCTTCATTGGTATTATACTTTCCGCCTGCATACATTTCACAAAAGCACAGTTCCCAATTATAACGGTTTTCCTTTGTATTAAAGTCAACCGGTATACCTCTGCCGAAATCCTGCACCTCTATCGAATGGTCTGCATAACGCGTAACTAATATCTTTTTACCATGCCCCTCACGCGCCTCATCTATTGAGTTGGAAATAAT
>JAZSAC010000110.1:0-2126 GCA_045601645.1 Acutalibacteraceae bacterium
TTACCGGCACAATACGTATTGGTACGATTGAATCCTTGATGCAGACTTATTTTGCGGAAATCTTGGAATACTACCATATGAATTATCCGAATGTAAAAACACAGCTTTTTGTAGAGCCGGTTGTGAATTTGGATACACAGATGAAAAAGCAGCTTGTGAAAAATATAAAGATATCATTAAAACTTATAAACCGGATTATATTGTAAATAGTGTTCATTTAACCGAGGTTGAATTTTTCGATTTTACCGCAAGTTTTTCCATGAAATCATAATAAAGTGTCACCCTTGATTTTTGATAAAAGGTATAGTAGAATACAAAGTGGATGTTCTTGATTTGATTTAAGGATTCTTTTGTTGTGGTGAGAGGTGATTAAAGTGGGATATTTTGTGAATTTTCTAAAAGGAATATTGGTTGGTGTTGGCGGCATAGCACCGGGACTCAGCGGTAGTGTTATGCTTTTAATATTGGGACTTTATGAAAAATCAATAAATGCCATAAGTACGCTATTTAAAAACTTTAAAAATAATATAGCTTTTCTTATACCGCTGGTAATGGGCTTTGGCTGCGGTGTTATAATGTTTAGCAAAATTGTAGATTTTTTACTCACCAAATTTGAATTTCAAACAAGATATTTGTTTTTAGGACTCGTAATAGGAACTATACCCCTGTTTAATAAATCTGTTAAAAAGAATGGCTTTAATCGAAAATATTATTTAGTTATTTTTTCGGCATTTGTTTTAGGAATAGTTTTGTTTTCATTTAACGGCAACCTTTTTCCGCAAATAAAAGACCCGAATTTATTGCAGTCAGCACTATTAGGTGTTGCTGTTGCAGGCTCGTCAATAGTTCCGGGTGTCGATAGTGCTGTAATATTATCAGCTTTGGGACTGTATGAGTTATATGTAAGCTCTATTGCAAATTTTGATATATCTGTTCTGATACCTGCAGGATTGGGACTTGTTGTGGGTGTTGTTTTAATATCTAAAATAATGAATTTTTTCATTAACAGATTTTATACTATTACTTTTTCGGTAATTTTCGGTTTATTTATTTCAATTATTCCAAAGGTATTAAATGAAAATTGCAGTCTTAAATCTGTGAGTGATGTTATCGTATCATGTTTGCTCGTTTTAGTGGGTTTTGCTATTTCCTTCTATTTTGGCAATATAAAAGAAAACAACAAAAAAATATCCAAATTGTTAAGGAAAAATAAAGCATAAAGCAGTTGTAATAGTTTTGTTGTTACATGTGTTTTTATATAATAGAAAAGTATCAAATAAAAAAATCAACCCGAAGCACTCAGCGTATGTGCTTCGGGTTTTTATTTATAAATAGTAATCAATAGCCAACATTAAGCAGAAGCCAAATAGCAAAGCATATGTTGAACTTCGTTCATTGCCGTGGGAATGTGTTTCAGGAATCATTTCGTCACTTATAATATAAAGCATTGTTCCGCCTGCAAAGCTTAAAGCAAACGGAAGAATTGCTCTGGATATATTTGCAGCATAGAAACCTATAAATGTTCCGACAACCTCTACAAGTCCTGTTGCGGTGGCAATTAAAAAGGTTTTTGCTTTGCTGATTCCTATTGATAGCAGGGGGGAAATAATAACTAAGCCTTCGGGTATATTTTGTAAAGCGATACCACCTGCAATAGTGATAGCATTAGCATAATTATCGGTCCCAAATCCTACACCGACGGCAATACCTTCAGGGAGGTTGTGAATTGCTATGGCTAAAACAAATAAAAGTATTTTATTTGCCTTATTAACATCAATAATTTGTTCTTTTGCAGAATTATCTGTAATGTGAAGGTGGGGCACAAATCTATCTATAATATTTAAAAACAAAGCACCTGAAAATACACCGATAATGGTTATAATTGCCGAGCCATCATTAAGCGATGGTAAAATTAAACCTATAACTGCTGCGGCAAGCATTATTCCTGCTGCGAAGCCCAAAACAGTATCGCTGAATTTGTGAGAAATTTTTTTTAATATCAGCCCTATCAAAGAGCCTAAAAGTGTAGCACAGCCAACACCTGCTGCTGTTAAAATTACAATATAAATAAAATCACCCCTCACCAATTCATTATATAATATCTAAAATAAAAAAGTCAATAATCA
>JAZSAC010000111.1:0-4941 GCA_045601645.1 Acutalibacteraceae bacterium
TATCATTTCGCAATATCTTTATACCCCTTCAAAAAATTTGGATTTTGGCTTTACAGGTGACGAAGATGACTTTATGTATGATATAAAAGTTATTGCATAGCACTTTACCAAGGTGCAGGCGAGCATATTATTATGTATTAAAACATAACTTTATATTGTTATATTGCAAAAGGAGTATGTGTGACAACAAGTCACATGCATACTCCTTTTTGTTTAAAATCTGTCCCAATCAGCATCGACTGCTGTGGCATGTTAAATATACAATTTGATGCTTTCTTGATAATTCTTCAAGTAAAGAAAGTGAGTTTTTCACCCTGTCATCATCCATATTTACAAACGGGTCATCAAGTATAAGCATAGGCTTTTGCTCACCGTACAAAGCATCAATTAAAGAAAGCCTCGTCGCAATATCAATCATATTTTTATATCCCGTACTGAAATAATCTTTCGTCTTGGCACCGCCCAAGCGGTCAATATTAACATTTAAATCAGCACCTATCAAATAATTTCCAATATCAGCGCCAAAAATCAAATTACTGTATTTACCGAAGCTTTCCGATATTACACCAAGATATTTCTCTGATAAATTTAACTTTGCTTTTTCTAAAAGCTTAGCCGTGATGTCAAGCACCTCAAGATTTTCACTGTGCTCAACATAATCCTGCCTTCGCGTTTCAACTAAGCTTTTAAGTTCCGATAATTGCTCGGCGCTGTTTTCTAAATAATCCACACGGTTTTTAAGCCAAAGCAACCTCTCATTTTCGCGATTTATACTTTGAACAAGCTCATTTTCTTTATGCTTTAGTACCTCTATGCTTTCTTCTGATTCTATTATTGACAAAGCTGAAACTGTCGGCAATTGATTTAAACTTGCATTTAAAGAAGATATCTCTTTTTCTAATTCCGGCATCCGTTCTATATCTTGACTTACAACAACAATTTTTTCTTCATATTCTCCATCTAAACCCACACCGTAATTAGAGAAAAAGCTTAATATTTCAGCCATGAAATTATCAATTAAAGCTTCACATTCCGCCACCTCTTGCTCTGCTTTAAAAATCAGCTTTTCCAACCTTTTGTAATCACGTAATTGTTGTGTTATATAATCAAGTTGCTTAAAAATATTGTCGGCTTCACAATACTGCTTAACAAATCTTTCTGCATCAGCCTTTAACTCTTCAGCATTCAACTTAAGTCTATCAGCCTTCGCTTTTAATTCGACCGTATTGTTTTTTGGTGATGATAAGCTTATCATATTTTTTAAGTATATAAAACCCGACACGCCTAATAAAATTACGCCTAACAATAATAAAGCAATCATTGTTGCTGTACTAAATACCGCTGAAATAAAGCCCAAAACAAAAAACAGCCCTGACAAAATTAACAACCATTTTGTTTTTTTACCCGAAGCCTTTTGAGAAGGTAGAATTGACATCTGTTGCAAAAGTGTTTCTGCAACAGCATCGTTTTCTTCAGCCTTTCTCAAATTTTCACGCAAAACTATAATTTCATTTTCGTTTGGTACTCCTATCGAAAAGAAATCTGACAGCTCATTAAACTGTGCTTTATCAACATTTTCAGAAATAAATGCCTTTTTATTTTGTATATTTGAAAGTTGCTTTAACAGGTTTGATATTTTTTCTAAATCGGACTTCTGAGGCACACCGTTAGGATACCTTGACTTTAATGTTGATAATATTGCTTTAAGCTTATCTAATTGTTCAATCAATTCACCACGACGTTGTTCTGCTGCACGCGCAGCATCAGCACTTGATACGTTGGTGATTTTTTTTCTTATTTCATCTAACAATATTTTACTGTCAACGATTTTTTGCTCAGTTTGTCCCTGTTCAATCCTTATTTTATCTAAATCATCCATTGCCGCTTTACAGTCAACGATTTTTTGCTCAAGCTCCAAAATATCGTTCTTAGCATCAGCAACCGCACCCCTTGTGCCGTTTTGAACAGTATAATAGCTTCTGCGCTTCTTAATTTTCTCCATCGCGCTATCAAAATTATTTATGTCATCACTGTTTTCAACGAGATTAGATAGCTTCGCACTGAGGCTTGTATTCATCTCCATCGTCACCTCATGTTGAGGCAAGTAAATGCTACGTTCAAAACCTTCTGCATCAATACCAAACAGTTCAAAACCGATATTATGGGTATAATCAGTGCTTAAAAGGCCTGTTGAAATATCAAATATTTTAAATGTATCATCTTTTTCCTTTGCAGCAAAAAAACGTTGTATTTCGTATTTTTTAATGTCATCTACCGAAAATATAAGACTTCCGCCGAAATTTCCACCCTGCCATGGAGTATATTTTTTACGCTCATTTTCACTTATGCTTCTTTTGGTTGATTGCGGCAAACCGTAAAACATAGCCTTAATGAACGCAGCCAAAGTAGTTTTGCCGAATCCGTTATCCTGCTTAACTACCGTAAGTCCATCTGAAAAATCAAGTTTATAATCGTGTAAAGTGCCGAAGTTTTCAACATAACAGCTAATTAACTTCATCATAGCACCTCCCGTCCGCCAAGTGCATTGAGTCCACATTCTATAACCCTATCACGTTGTTCGTCGGTTAAATTTAACTCCATACAAAGCCGTATAAATTCACCTTTAAGTGAAATATCGTTTAAATAATCCTTAGGTTGTATCAAAAGCCGAGTATTATCCTTTATTTTTGCAAACCAAAAACGTTCTTTAAGCCAATCCTTAAAATACTCAATATCCTTGTTTGAATCAGGCGGAATATTGCCTTCTAAAACAACTTTAACCATTGATGATGCATCAATATCTGCCGTTGATGCTTTGATTTTGTTTAACATATCTCCTGCATTAAATAACCCTGTAATATCACATAAAACCTCTTTAATATCTCGGTGTGATATTTTCTGAAATTTTACCTTTAAACTGTTGTTGTCATCAATTTCAAGCAAAATAAAGCCTTTATCACCACACTCGTCAAATCCTCTGCCTTCAAGACAACCACAATAACTCCAAATACCTTTATTACCAAGTTTACCGGTTTTGTGAGAATGATAATGTCCTAATGCCAAATAATCAATTCCCACATTAGACAATAGTTTAATGTTAACCATATCCTCGCCCGATGATGTAGACACCTGACCATGCATAGACACAATGTTAAACAGCGCCTCATTCACATGCAATCCGCCGTAAATATGACGGCAGTTTTCATTTGTTAATTCAACACCGGTAATCGCAACATTTTCATAAACATACGTCATCCATGAATCTGAAAAAAACTTCAAATTACTTGGCGTTTCATATTGTTTTAAGGATTTTCCTGCATCATGGTTGCCACAAAGATATAAAAAATCTACTTTACTGCAATCTTCTATCTTTTTTAATACTATATCTCTTGTGGTCGGAGAAACAACATCTGTATCAAATAAATCACCTGCAATTATAACTGCAGTAACACAATTAGCCTCTGCATAATCTACCATATCACAAAAAGCAGTAAGTATCTCATTTTTTCTCTGTTTTGACTTATTTGAGGGTAGGTTAGACTCAATTTTTGAATCTAAGTGAATATCACCACAATGTATTATTTTCATTTAAATCTCCCAAACTATTTTTTATAGTCAAGATGTTTTTCACAAATACCTTCTAAACAACATCTTTCACAGTATGCCTTTCGAGCGGTACAAACTGCTCTGCCATGTAATACTGCTCTGTGACAAAACCCATTAGACTTTTCAGGCGGTAAAATATCCCTCATCTCGTTTTCAACCTTCAAAGGATTTGTTGTTTTAACAAAACCCAAACGGTTACACAGCCTTATAAAATGTGTATCTGTGACAATAGCAGGCTTACCGTAAATATCACCGCAAACCAAATTTGCCGTCTTTCTTCCAACGCCGGAAAGGGTGGTAAGTTCCTCAATAGTATTCGGAACCACGCCTTTAAAATTATCGCATATTGACTTTGATATTTCTAAAATATCTTTGGCCTTGGTTTTATACAGTCCACAGGTTTTTATAATTTCCATAACTTCATTTATATCAGCCTTAGCCATGCTTTCAGCATTTGGAAAACGTTTAAATAGTATCGGCGTCACCATGTTAACTCTGGCATCGGTACATTGTGCAGACAGCCTTGTTGCTATAAGCAATTGAAATGCATTGTTTTCTTCATAATCAAGTGAGCACACCGCACCTTTATATTCTTGTTCAAAAATTTCTGTTGCCAATGCACCTAATCGTTTTTTGTCCCTTTTTGTCATTTATTTTCTTCCGGAGCCCACTTAATACTGTATCCCAATCCCCATGTACTTGAATCAAGTGAGTTTTCTTCCTTCTTTATTGTTACAACTCTAAGATATGAGCATGAATTGAAAATTTCATTTCCGACATTTTGCAATGTCGACGGAAAGGTTATATATCTAAGCTTCCAACATGAATCAAAAGCGTTATTACCTATATCCACAAGATTGTTTCCAAGCTGTATGTCGCTCAGCTCAACACACCCGAAAAAAGCAAAGTCATCTAATGATACTAAATTAGTAAACTGTATTTTTTTAAGCTTAATATTTTTATGAAAAGCATATTCACCAACCCACTCGACACTTGTCGGTACAACTAAATTTTCAAGTGATTCACAACCTGAAAAAGCACTGTTCCCTATCACCTTAATTCCCTCAGAGAGTTCTGCTGTTGTCAATGCTTTACAGCCCGAAAAGGTGCTATCAGCTATTATTTTGGTGTTGGCACAAAACTTTACCGACTCAAGTGCTTGACACCCCTTAAATGCAGAACCTATCGTTGTAACGCTATTAGGTATTTCTATCTCGATAATTGACGTTTCTGAAAAAGCATCGTCACCTATATTTAATAACCCTTCATTTAACGTTATTTTCTCTAGATTTTTACATAAAACAAAGGCTTTATTTCCAATATTTTTCGTTTGTT
>JAZSAC010000112.1:0-7315 GCA_045601645.1 Acutalibacteraceae bacterium
ATTATTATGAGCAATAATGCTAAAACACACTTTTTCATAGCCACCTCAAAATTATTTATATGAAACAAACAAATAAACATTCTGTTTAATTGATTCTTACATTTAATTATTGTGTGAAAATATCATAAAAAGTATAACATAATACAATAATTTTGTCTATACTAAAAACAACGATAAACGCCTATTGCGACGGCGTATTTCTATTGACAAATCATGTATGAAATATTATAATTTATAAGTAAATAATGATATTAAATATATTAAAAATATTATATCTGAAAGGAGAATTTGTTGTGGAAATACAAATTCAGGATTTGGTTTGTGCTATAAAAAAAGATGGTGTAGATGCTGCACAGGCAGAGGCCGATAGAATTATTGCTGAAGCAAAAAATAATGCATCGGTTATTATTGCACAAGCTAAAGAAGAGGCAACGCGTATTCATGATAAAGCAAAAAAAGATATTGAGATTTTAAAAGAGAGTGCAAAAACTGCCGCAGAGCATGCAAAACGCGATGCGATGCTTTTTTATAAAAAGTCTGTTCTTGCAGAGTTTGAAAGAATATTAGAAGCTGATGTTTCAAAAACCGTAAAGGGCGAAACGTTGGCATTTCTTATTAAAGCTGTAATAAATGATGATGATATTTCAAATTACACGGTTGAGGTTGCAGAGGTCACTGAGGGGTTAAAGGGTGAATTGGCTAAGGAATTACAATCGGGTCTTGAAATGAAGGTTAGCACAAATATAAGGAACGGGTTCCGCTTATCGTATAAAGACGGCTCAGGTTACTTTGATTGTTCAGATGATGAGCTTACACAAATGCTAATGCCGCTTTTTAGTGAACTTGTGATATAGCGAGAGGTATAAAATGGGTTATTATTATTTAATATCAAGTTTACCTATGCTGAAATCCGATGGTGAACTACCCTTTGAGTACGATGAATTTCTTGAAAAATGCCGTAGTGCTGTCAGTGATGTTAAATATGAAATTTTAAAGAACCTAACGCTTTCTTCTAAAGAAGGTCCTCTGATTTCGAAGTGGGCAGAATTTTATTGCACATTAAATCAAGAATTGATACATCAGCGTAATATGCGGTTGGGCAGACCGTTGTCATTATCATATCAAAAGGATGAAACGGCTGCTAGAATTGTCACTGCGGTTATGAATAATAAAAATCCGCTTGAAGCTGAGAAAATGCTGCTTGAATTGGAGTTTGAAAAGTTAGACGAGCTTATAGGTACACATTATTTTGATGATTATGCGCTTATGGGGTATGCTATCAAGCTAAAGCTGTTAGAAAGAAAAAACATTTTTGAGCATGAACTTGGTAAATCGGAGCTTAATCGCATTGTAGAAGGCTTAGAGCAACAAATAATAAGCATGGGTTAGGAGTAGTGAATAATGGACTGTATTACCGGAAATGTAATAGGAGTTAATGGCAACATTGTCTCTGTTAAAGTAGAGGATTCTATTAGAAAAAATGAAGTGGGTTATATAAATGTTGATGGTAAAAAACTCAAAGGTGAGGTTATTCGAGTAGATTCAGGCATCGCAGATATGCAGATATATGAAATGACAAATGGAATCAAAGTTGGAGATACAGCTGAATTTACAGGTGAACTCATGAGTGTTTTGTTAGGCCCCGGTTTGCTTTCACAAATTTATGATGGTCTTCAAAATCCACTGCCGGCACTTGCGGAAAAATGTGGCTATTTTCTTGAGCGCGGGGAATATTTAGACCCCATTCCAAATAAAGATTGGGAGTTTACTCCTACTGTTTCTGTAGGTGATATAGTGCGTCCCGGCTATACAATAGGCACAGTGCCTGAAGGTATATTCAGTCACAGCATTATGGTACCGTTTGATTTAAACAATGAGGATTGGTTCGTAAAATCAATTGTTCCTGCAGGAACATATAATGTTCACGCTAATATTGCAGTAATAGAAAACAGCAAGGGCGTCAGTGAAAAGCTTTCAATGGTTTTTGCTTGGCCGATTAAAAAGCCTATAACCTGCTATGATAAAAGGTTAAAGCCTGATGAAACGTTAATAACTAAAATTCGTTGTATAGATACTTTTCTTCCTGTGGCGAAGGGTGGCACTTTTTGTGTGCCGGGTCCTTTTGGTGCAGGTAAGACTGTTTTACAGCATATGGAGGCTAAGAACGCCGATGTAGATATTGTTATTATCACAGCATGCGGAGAGCGCGCGGGTGAGGTTGTTGAGGTTTTAAAGGAGTTTCCTGAGCTTGTTGACCCAAGAACAGGCAAATCTTTAATGGAAAGAACAATAATAATTTGCAACACGTCATCAATGCCTGTTGCTGCGCGTGAAGCCTCGGTATATACGGGAATTACTTTGGCAGAATATTTTCGTCAAATGGGGTTATCGGTTTTAATGCTTGCTGATTCGACATCACGTTGGGCTCAAGCTATGCGTGAAATGAGTGGACGCTTAGAGGAAATTCCGGGTGATGAGGCATTTCCGGCTTATCTTGAGTCGGTAATAGCATCATTTTATGAGCGAGCAGGAAAGGTAAGATTGTATGACGGTAGAACAGCATCGGTAACAATTGGAGGCACTGTTTCACCTGCCGGTGGTAACTTTGAGGAACCGGTAACACAGGCAACACTAAAGGTGGTCGGTGCATTTCACGGCTTATCGCGTGAACGTTCTGATGCTAGAAAATATCCTGCTATTCACCCAATCGATTCGTGGTCTAAATACTCAAGTATTGTCGATGACGATAAGGTTGATAAGGCCAGAGGTGTTTTAACAAGAAGTATAGAAATTAACCAAATGATGAAGGTTATTGGTGAGGAAGGAACCTCTGCCGAGGATTATATACTTTATCAAAAAGGTGAATTGTTAGATGCTGCTTATCTTCAGCAAAACTCGTTTGACCCTATTGATGCTGCTTGTGAGCCTGAACGTCAGTATCGTGTGTTTAATGTTATGTATGATATTATCACAAGTGATTATGACATAGAGAATAAAAATGATATTCGTATGTTCTTTAATGAACTCCGTCAGCTTTTGCTTGATTGGCACACAATAGAGTTTAAGACAGAAAAATTTGATGAACACGAATTAAAAATCAAAGATTTCTATTTACAAAAGAGCATTTAATAGAGGTGTGATATGCAAAAGGTATATACAAAAATTGAATCAATAGTTGGTAACGTAGTTACGGTTAGGGCAGAAGGTGTTCGCAACGGTGATTTGGCACTTGTTGGAAAAAGCTATGCAAATGTAATTAAGTTGGACGGAGATATTGTTTATTTGCAGGTTTTTGCAGGAACTCAGGGTGTAAGCACTACCGATACAGTTAAATTTTTAGGTAAACCAATGACCGTATCATATTCTGAGCATCTTTTGGGACGTGTTTTTACAGGCTCGGGTATGCCGAGAGATAATGGTCCTGCTTTGACTGAAAATATGATACCAATTGGCGGTCCGTCGGTAAACCCCGCTCGAAGAATTGTGCCTAAAAATATGATACGTACTGGCATTCCGATGATTGATGTTTTTAATACACTTGTTGAAAGTCAAAAGCTTCCAATATTTTCTGCTTCGGGTGAACCATATAACGAATTACTTGCACGTATTGCAATGCAGACCGAAGTCGAAGTTATTGTGCTTGGCGGTATGGGTCTAAAATATGATGATTACTTGTTTTTC
Source organism: Acutalibacteraceae bacterium (assembly GCA_045601645.1). Classification (GTDB taxonomy): domain Bacteria; phylum Bacillota; class Clostridia; order Oscillospirales; family Acutalibacteraceae; genus UMGS172. Next base: position 3,682 of record JAZSAC010000112.1, read on the forward strand.
CGTGATACATTGGAAAAAAGTGGTGCTATGGGGCATACTGTTATGTTTATTCATACAGCGTCTGACCCTACAGTTGAATGTACGTTAGTACCTGATATGGCACTTGCAGTTGCCGAGCGTTTTGCACTTGATGGAAAACGCGTTCTTGTGTTGTTGACCGATATGACCAACTTTGCCGATGCACAAAAGGAAACTGCCATTACAATGGAACAGGTGCCTGCAAACCGAGGATACCCGGGTGACCTTTACAGTTGCCTTGCTTCTCGTTATGAAAAAGCAGTTGATTTTGAAGGCTTAGGTTCAGTTACTATTCTCGGCGTTACAACAATGCCGGGTGATGATGTAACTCACCCTGTTCCCGATAATACCGGTTATATTACAGAAGGTCAGTATTACTTAAAAGGCGGAAGAATTGAACCTTTTGGCTCATTATCTCGTTTAAAACAAAATGTAAACGGTGATACCAGAAGTGACCACCGTGCTCTTATGGATTGTATGATTAAATTATATAGTGCATATAAGGAAAGTTTAGAAAAGAAATCCATGGGATTTTTAATGAGTGATTGGGACGAAAAGCTATTAAAATACGGTGAGTTATTTGAATCTTCGTTGATGGATTTACGTGTAAATATTTCATTAGAAGAAGCACTTGACTTGGGTTGGAAAATACTTGCTGAATGCTTTGAACCAAATGAAACAGGGCTTAAGACTAATTTAATAAACGAGAGATGGCCTAAAAACCTTAACAATAATTAATGGACGGATAATGCTATGGCATCTGTTAAATTAACTAAAAATGAGCTGAAAAAGCAAAAGGACCAATTAAAGCAGTTTGAAAGGTACCTGCCGACATTACAGTTAAAGAAACAACAATTGCAAATTGTAGTTATGAAAGCAACTGCTGAGTTGGAACAAAAGGAAAAAGAATATGCCGAAACTATTAACGGTCTTGATGATTGGGTGGCGGTTTTTGCAGAAAATCAGCTGTTTGATAATGAATTAAAAATAGAAAACTTGATACAACCGGACAAGGTAATATGTCAAGATGATAATATTGCCGGTATTACGGTGCCTGTTTTTAAAGAGTTGACCTTTAAGGAAATTTCTTACAATGTAGCCGATTACCCATTATGGGTTGATGAGGCTTTAGTGCGTTTGCGCGAAATATCACGATTTAATGTTTTGTTACAAACACTTAAAAAGCAACTTGAATTGCTAAATCGTGAGCTTCGGTTTACATCACAAAGGGTTAATTTGTTTGAAAAAGTAAAAATACCCGAAGCAAAAGAAAACATTAGGATTATTGAAATTTATTTAGGAGACCAGCAAACCAGTGCTGTTGTACGTGGAAAAATTGCTAAAAGTAAGAGACTGGGGGCAGATATATGATTGATAAAATGGAAGCAGTCTGTATAGTTGCCCAGAATTCTCGTAAAGAAGAGCTGTTAAGCTCGTTACGTGAACTCGGAATATTGCATGTAGCCCAAAAGAAAGAGGCAGATGCAGAACTTTTAGAACGATTTTCAATGCTTTCTCGTCTTTCACTAGAACTTAAGGATTATACAGATGATAGTAAAAGTGATGCTGACACACTTTCTGATGAGCAATTTGAAAACATGTATCAGGATACAATTTCAGCTCTCGAAAATATAAATATATTGAATGATAGATTGACGAATCTTAGGCTAGAGGTTGCCACACTAAAACCTTGGGGTGATTTCAATCCAAAAATGATAAAATCACTTCCCAATAGCTTGAATTTTCATTTTTATCGATTAGATAAAAAAGATTTTAAAGAACTTTTACAATCAGAAAATATAAAATTTATACGTCTTGCATCGGTTGAAAAAATGGAGACTGTTGCAGTTTTAGGTGAGTTAGATGCATCGTTTAACGGAATAGAGTTTATAATTCATGATAAAGGCATCTCTGAAATTAACGACGAAATTAAAAAATGTGAAGACGAACTTATTAAATGTAAAAAAACTCTATCTAATGCAGCTAAGCATTTAAAAAGTTATTCTGAGCAGCTTCTTAAAACAAAAAATGATACTGAATATTCTTCGGTAAAACAAACACTTGAGCAAAGCGGAGAACTAATTTGGATAAAAGGGTATATTCCAAAAGCCGATAAAGAAAAGTTCTCTGTTGCTGCGAAAGAACAAGGCTGGGCTTTTGCAATCGGTGATATTGAAGACGGTGATGTTGATGTTCCTACAAAAATCAGTTATGGAAAAACAACGGCACTTATAAAGCCAATATTTGATATTTTAGGTATCGTTCCGGGATATAAAGAGTATGACATATCTTTTTGGTTTTTATCGTTCTTTGCACTGTTTTTTGCAATGATAATTGGTGATGCGGGATATGGCTTGTTATTCTTATTGGGTACTGCACTATTTCATATTAAAACTAAAAAAGTAACAAATATAATTTTGCTTTTATATCTACTATCAGGTACTACAATTGCTTGGGGCGCCGTTACAGGCACATGGTTTGGACATGAAGCTGCTATGAATATACCTATATTAAAAGCACTTGTAATTCCCAGTATTGCAAACTATCCTCAGTATTTTTCAATTTCGTCAGCGCAGGTCCAGAATAACGTTATGAAATTTTGCTTTAGTATTGGTGTTATTCAATTGGCTCTTGCCTGTATTATGAATATTAAGCGTAAAATTAGTTGTAAAAGCTTAAGTTGGTTAGCTGATTTAGGTTGGTTGTTAGCCATATGTGCGTTGTATTTTTTGGTTTTGTTCCTTGTTGTAGGCGAAGAAATCAATATTACAATAGTTGCCGGTGTAGTTGGTGTAGGATTTTTGATGGTTGTGCTTTTTGGTGGTATGGAAGCTGATAAAACTTTTGTACAAGGGCTTAAATCCGGTCTAGGTAATGCTTTTACAGTATTTTTAAATACTATATCTGCTTTCGGTAACATAATGAGCTATATACGACTTTTTGCAGTAGGAATGGCTTCACTTGCGATAGCTCAAAGCTTTAATGATATGTCATCAGGTTTTGATGGTGTGCTTGTCGTTGTCGGTGCTGTGATTATGATAATTGGCCATATCTTAAATATAGTTATGGGATTTTTATCTGTAGTAGTTCATGGTGTACGTCTTAATTTGTTAGAGTTTTCCGGTCAGCTTGGTATGGAGTGGTCCGGTGTAGCTTATAACCCATTTAGAAAATTAAAAAAATAATTATTTATTTAGGAGGAAATTATGGAAATTCAATTTATTGGTATGGCTTGTGCATTAGGTTTGTCAGCTATCGGTTCAGCTTTTGGTGCGGGTTTTGCATCTATGGCTTCGGTAGGTGCTTGGAAGAAGTGTTATGCAAATGGAAAACCGGCACCGTTTATGATGGTTGCTTTTTCGGGTGCGCCGCTTACACAGACAATATATGGCTTTTTGCTTATGAACTTTATACGTAGCGCATTTGCTTCTGGCACCGCTTCGGCAACACTTTGCATGTTTGTCGGACTTTTTGCAGGTTTAGCAATAGGTTTGTCAGCATTGTTCCAAGGAAAAGTTGCTGCCGCTTCTGCTGATGCTCTCGGCGAAACAGGTAAGGGAACTGCCAACTATTTTATAGTAATAGGTATAGTTGAAACAGTTGCCTTGTTTACGTT
>JAZSAC010000113.1:0-3829 GCA_045601645.1 Acutalibacteraceae bacterium
ATAAGTTTTAAAATTTTACATATAAGCCATAAAGCCGGATGAACTATACATTCATCCGGCTCCTTGTTATATAGCTAGTTGCGTACCTCGTTTTTTATATTCAATTAGTTTGGCATAATTATTTTACCACACCGCAATTAAAAAATCAATACACCCAAAAATTTTATTGCATAACAAAAGCGGAGTGGAATTCCACTCCGCTTTTATAATAATTATATTTAATTTTATACAAATAGATTGTTATTTTAAAAACTTACGATTCATTGAAATTATTAAATTTTCTAAGTCCCATTACTTCGGACACAGGCAAAGAAAAACAAATTGCACCGACAGGCGTATCTGTTCCGCAATTTTCACCGATGGCTTTCATAATGCCGGATTTTTTATCTGTTGCCGAAAGAATATAGATAAGGTCTTTTTCTTCTGCCAAAGAAACGCCATAAAACTTTTCAGCCTTGGTTCTGCCTGTTCCTTTCGCATGAATTATTGTTCCACCTGTGGCTCCTGCTTCTCTTGCTATATCCATAACAGTATCAGAATGCCCTTCATTTAATATTACAACAATAAGCTCGTTTTCAAAATTCATATCGGGTTTCCCTCCTAAAATTGTCTGCCCATCAGTAAAATAAGCCAAGTTGTTTCCTCCGCCAACACTTTTTAACGGAATAGACATCATTATACCGTTTCCCGGTATATCAATATATAATTGCTTACTTGCCTCGCAAAATAATTGTCTTGCAGTATCGCTTGTCGCAACAGAATATACAATCACCTTTTCACTAGGTTCTAAATTATATAATGTCAAATGCTCACTTGTTGCGGTGCCACGGCCAAGATTAACAAGCACAACCGACATATTTAAGCTGTGATGAATATTCAAAAGTGCTTGTTCTTTCTTTTTGTCTACAACACTAAGTGTTAAATATATTTCCATTACGACACCTCCCACAATTCAATAATTTCATCATCTTTAAATCTTGTACGAACATCAATATGTGTAACTTTGCTTGTTTTGACGGTAGAAACGACACCCATAATCTGTACTGTAATTAACGGCATCATGGCAACCATTGCAACAAGACCAAAAGCATCGGTCATAATATTTCCGCCAAGAGCGATACAAATTCCCATTGCAAACGGAAGCATAAAGGTAGCAGTTAAGGGTCCCGATGCTACACCGCCCGCATCAAACGCAATAGCAGTAAAAGTTGGTGGTACAATAAAAGACAACGCAATAGCAATAATATATCCTGAAACCACAAACCAAAAAACAGATATCCCTGTCAACACACGTACCACAGCCAACCCCATAGCAACAGAAACGGCAATAGAAAGAGTAACACTCATAACCTTTTCCGAAATAGCACCGGCACTTAATTCCGAAACCTGTTTAGTAAGAACATGCACTGCCGGTTCCGCTTTAATAATAAACCAACCCATTAGCATAGCAAGGGGTACCAGCAACCATTTTAAATAGCCCTTGGTCATTTCTCCACCCAAAACATAACCAAGTGAAGAAAAGCCAACATTAGCACCTGTAAGGAACAACACCAAGCCAAAATAAGTAAAAATCACACCAATACCCATTCTCAAAAGTGTTCTTTTTTCAAGCTTCAAGGAAATAAAATTATATATAACGAAAAAAGCCACAATAGGCAGTAATGCTAAAATAACCTCAAATAAATAATGCGGAAATTGCGTTAAATAACCAAAGCCTACTTCGGTAGATTGTGTATACTCTTTTATTATTATAGAAGAAGAAACATCGGCAACATCTTTATAGATAAACCCTAATATCAACACCGACAATATCGGTCCTATTGAGCAAAGTGCAACCAGGCCAAAGCAGTCTTCCTTTGCTTTTTTGTCGCTACGGATTGCCGCCACACCAACACCAAGCGCCATAATAAACGGTACAGTAATAGGACCTGTGGTAACTCCGCCCGAATCAAACGCAACAGACAAAAAATTCGGGTCAGATAATCCCACAAGGACAAATACAATAATATAAAAAACCAGCAAAATCCATTTAATCGGCACAGCAAATAATATTCTAAGCATACTGATTACAAGAAAAATTCCCACTCCTACCGAAACAGTAATAATTAGAACCGTCGTGTCTATATTCGGAACATTAGTAGCAAGCACCTGTAAATCAGGTTCTGCTATTGTAATTGCAACGCCTAGCACAAAGCTAAGAACAACAATGATTCCTATTTTTCTGCTCTTTGTCATCTTAGCACCGATATGGATTCCCATTTGTGTCATTGCTACATCAGAACCAATAGTGAATAAAACCATGCCCGCTATCAACATAACTGCACCGATTAGAAACGACAAAACCAGTCCGTTATTCAACGGCACGAATAACAGACATAGTATAAAAACAATTAAAGTAATCGGCAACACCGAAGCTACAGCTTCTTTCGTCTTTTCTTTTATTACACTATGATGCGACACTCATCTTCCTCCTATACACTCTGTTTCTCATATTTCAGTTTAAAATTTTACACGTCTGATTTCTTTATTTTTATTTAATTTCAATCTGCTTTTTTAAAGACGATAAATTTACTTAACAAATAATTTAAAATAATAACTATAATATTAGAAATCACTTTAAATATAACAGCCGGCGCTTGCAAAACATCAACTGATATATACATAATTAACACATCAATAATCCCCGTTATCAAACGTGCCGTGATAAATTTACACAGCTCATTAAAAAGCTTTTTTATAACGAAAATTTTACTTTCAAACACCCATATTTTATTAGTAATAAATGCAAATATTACAGCCGTTGCCCATGCAATAATATTACTCGGCACGTTTTGAATATTCAACATTTCATAGCACAACGTGTAAGCACCTATATTAATTGCCGTTGCCAAGGCACCGAATATAAAATAAAAAATTATTGATTTATATTTTTCAAACAACTTTTTCGTTTTAATTATCCCCTCAACATACTGTTTTTTATTGTTACACTGCCTTTTGATTATAGCCTAACAAGCTATAAAAATCAACAACAAAGATATTAAAAGAATTGCTTAAAAAAGCATTTATATTTAGACAGAGTAAGCAATTAAGGCTGAAATGAAAAATTTTCATTTAAATACTATAATACATATACAAAAAACATGCTGAAAAATTTGACAAATTATATCTTTTGATGTAGAATAATATAAGAAATAGTAATATTGATATTTTAAAATATCATATTATTGTTTTAAAAATTTTTGGGGGTAGTATCATGGATAAAAAAATCGTTCGTTTCTTAATCATCTTTTTCTTAGGCTGGATTGGTAGTGTTATTATCAATCATTCTAATCTTCGCCCAGCCGGTTACAAATGCCGTACAGGAGCTTATTTTTGGCTCAGCTTTTTAACTCTCGGCATATATAACATGGTTGCCTGCATCTGCAATATATCTTTTACTGATGGCGAAAACAATATCGGCTACAGAAAAGTAGCTTAAAACCAATTTTAAAACTAAAAACACCGAAGTGAGTTTAACACGTCACCTCGGTGTTTTTTTGTCCTATTATTTTTATAATATTGCGGGCAATCTCTGCTTTGCCAAAAACATTTAGGTATTTGGCGTTGCCCAAACAATAGACTCAAGCGACTCACTTGGTTTCATAGAACCGCTACGGCCATCAACAATAGTACGAATTCCTATTGCAAGATGACTATTAGCGAATCTTGAACTTAACATGAAAACGCTTCCTAAATATATTTTATAATTGTATTATAATATAATATTTGTTATAATACTGGTAAAATATTATCAATATATTATGCCTTCGCATTATAATTGTTTCAAAAA
>JAZSAC010000114.1:0-5452 GCA_045601645.1 Acutalibacteraceae bacterium
AAAAATTCATTAGTATGTTCAATAATAATGCCTTCAAGACTAATATCGTTATCAATTGCACAATTTTTAATTATATTCTCATCACCGGTCAAAATTATTTCAACGCCAAATTCACGAACGGCATCAGCCGCACCTTGAATTACGGCAAGAGGAGCATTATCCCCACCAAATGCATCTACTGCAATTTTCATAAAATCCCCACCTTTATAAATCAATATTTGGTATTTCTTCTATTATATTCTGTTCCTTATACCATTGAGCCGCACGAGTGAAAAGAGCTGCATACCTTTGTTGCTTATCACGTATATTAGATTCTAATGGTGGCAACACTCCAAAATTAGCACCCATTGGCTGAAAATTATACACCGATTCATCACTTATATAATGAGACAATGCACCAATCATAGTGACAATCGGAAAATTTAAAGTTTTATTACCGTTAATTCTGTTTGCTAAATGTATTGCAGAAACAATACCCGATGCAGCTGATTCCATATATCCCTCTACACCGCTTATTTGACCTGCAAAGAATATTTTAGGGAATTTTCTCATAGAAAAATCATTATTTAATATTTTAGGTGAATTTATAAATGAATTTCTATGCATAACACCAAAACGCACAAATTCAGCATCAGAAAGACCGGGTATCATGCTAAAAACACGTTTTTGTTCAGAAAATTTTAAATTTGTTTGAAACCCAACTAGATTATACATAGTACCCATTATGTTTTCTTTGCGTAATTGCACAACAGCCCATGGCCTATGACCTGTTTTAGGGTTACGCAAACCAATTGGCTTCATCGGTCCAAACCGCATTGAGTCTATGCCTCTTGTAGCTAAAACCTCAATCGGCATACAGCCTTCATATACCTGTAATGGCTTATCAGCATCATGAAGCAATGCTCTCTTAGCGTTTACTAATTCATTATAAAATAATTCGTATTCTTCTTTATTAAACGGACAGTTAATATAATCATCAGTGCCTTTGTTATATCGGCTTTCTGAAAAAACTTTTTCCATATCAATACTATCAGCTGTAACAATAGGTGCAGCAGCATCAAAAAAATTTAAGTATTCTTCACCACATATTTTTTTTATGCTGTTATATAAACCTCCATCGGTCAACGGACCGGTTGCAATAATTGTATATTCATCAGTAGAAATTTCGGTTACTTCACTATTTATTATATTGATATTTTTGTGATTTTTGATTTTTTCTGTTACCGTTTTTGAAAATTGTTCACGGTCAACAGCCAAGGCGCCGCCTGCCGGTACAGCAGTTTTCTTTGCGGCATCTATACAAACCGAACCCAACTTCTCCATTTCCCATTTTAACAGTCCTGCAGCCGAATTAAGCCTCATAGCCTTTAAAGAATTAGAGCATACTAGTTCTGCAAAATTATCTGACTTATGCGCAGGTGACCGTTTAATAGGTTTCATCTCATATAAATCAACCGAAAAACCTAATTCTGCTAATTTGTGCGCAGCCTCACAGCCTGCAAGACCAGCACCGATAACCTTAACCTTCATCTGAAATATCTTTCTTTACATTTGATTTTTTTCTTGATGCTTTTTTCTCAAATCCACAATTTTCAGTTAAACAACGCAATACACCTCTGTTTTTAAACAAGGTTTTTGCACATTGCGGACATTTTTCTGCTGTAGGTTCATCCCAAGTCATAAATTTGCAATTAGGATATCCCGAACAACCATAAAATACATGTTTAGATTTAGTGTTTCTTTTTACAAGCTTTGAATCACATATCGGACATGTACCGGGTATATCAGCTGTAATCGGTTTCGTATTTTTACACTCAGGATATCCGGGACAAGCAAGAAATTTACCAAAGCGGCCGCTTTTTATAACCATTTTTCTACCGCAAAGCTCACAAATTTCTTCTGTTTCCTCGTCTGGAATCTTTACACGTTTACCGTCCATAAGATTTTCTGCAACCTTTAAGGTTTTGTCAAAATCATCATAGAAATTCTTGATGGTTTCGGTCCAATTTAATTCACCAAGTCCTATTTTATCTAAATTTGCTTCCATACCCGCTGTAAATTTAACATCAACAATTTTCTTAAAATACTCGCACATAAGCTCGTTAACGGTTTCACCAAGCGGTGTGGGTGCATATGCTTTACTTATTTTAGTTATATATTCCCTTTGTTCAATATTACTTACAATCGGAGCATAGGTAGCCGGTCGTCCGATACCGTTATCATCTAACGCTTTTGTTAAGGTTGCATAGTTATATCTTACCGGCGGCTGAGTAAAATGTTGTTCCTTATTTATGCTATCTGTTTTTAAAATATCGTTATTGTTAAGCGGAGGTATAGCATTATTTTCTTCATCTTCCTCATCTTTGCCTTCAACATATAGTGCTGTAAATCCATCAAATTTTACCTTATATCCACTAGATTTAAAACAGTAACCACTGTTAACAATATCAACTGACACAGTATCTTGAATACATGATGACATTAAACTCGCAACAAAGCGTTCCCAAATAAGTTTATATAACTTATATTGCTCTGCAGTGAGTGATGACTTAACCATTTCAGGTGTTATGTCAACCGATGTCGGACGGATTGCTTCATGGGCATCTTGAGTACCCTTTTTTATCTTAAAATAACGAGGCTTACTTGGAAGATATTGCTCACCGAATCTTTCAGCAATAAATTTAGCGGTTAAAGCTCTTGCTTCTTCAGAAATTCTAAGAGAATCAGTTCTCATATAGGTAATAAGACCGATTGTGCCCTTTTCTTGAATTTCAACACCTTCATACAAAACCTGTGCAATACGCATTGTTCTTTTTCCATCGTAGCCCAAGCGACGAGAGGCTTCCTGCTGCATAGTAGAGGTATTAAACGGCGGTGCAGGCTGACGTGTACGCGTACTATATTTTACTGATAAAACAGAAAACTCACCTTCATTAACAACATTTAATATTTTATCAGCGGTTGCTTCATCTGCAATATCCACCTTTTTACCGTCGGCAGTACCGTAAAACTTTGCTTTGAATTTTTTACGATCTTTTATCAAATTTGCTTCAATTGTCCAATACTCCTGCGTAACAAAGGCTCTTATTTCTTTTTCACGGTCAACAATAAGCCTTAACGCTACCGATTGAACTCTTCCTGCTGACAATCCACGTTTAACCTTTTTCCAAAGAAAAGGACTAATTTTATATCCTACAAGGCGGTCAAGAACACGGCGAGCCTGCTGTGCATCAACCAAATCCAAATCAACACATCTGGGATTTTTCATTCCGTATTCTACGCCTGATTTAGTGATTTCATTAAAAACGACCCTGTTTTTTTGAGTTAAATCTAATCCTAAAATATGGGCAAGATGCCATGAAATTGCTTCTCCCTCGCGGTCAGGGTCAGTAGCCAGGTATACGAATTCGCTTTTTTCTGCTTTTTCTTTTAAACTCTTTATTATTTCCTTTTTATTAGCCATATTAGTATATTTCGGAGTAAATCCATGTTCAATATCTATACCGATTGATGACTTAGGTAAATCTCTTACATGCCCTGTACAACCAACAACCTCATAACCGCTTCCAAGGTATTTTTGTACAGTCTTAGCCTTAGAGGGACTTTCTAATATTACTAGTTTTGACAATTATTATCACTCTTTCACTGGGAGTTTTTTGTGTTTATATTATACGGTATCTTCCACCGGGAACAGCTTCAATAAACCCACAAATTTCAAGCTCGGTAATAGCGGAAAGTGCAACATCAACATTTATATTACAAATTTCAGCTATGTAGTCGGCCGACAACAAAGTATCCTGCTTCTGCAAAAAATTAAAAATATCTGCCGTTTTATCTGACAGCATTTCAATATCAGGTGATGCTTTAATTCTAACAGAATTATCTACTTCTGTTTCAGAAACAGATTTCTCATTTTTAACTAATGGTTCATAGATTTTATCAGGATACAGACCAATGTACTCACTTATAATATCATTAACATCTAACAAAATCTTAGCACCATCAGCAATAAGTCGATTAGAACCTTCATACTGCGGCAAGGTTGGGTTACCGGGAATTACAAATATATCTTTGTTTTGTTCGACGGCATGTCTTGCAGTAATCATTGTTCCGCTTTTCTTGGCACCCTCTATAATAACAACACCGTTTGATAACCCTGACAAAATGCGGTTTCTTATCTGAAAATTTCCTTTTTGAACACAGAAATTAGGTGCAAATTCAGATAATAAACAACCATTTTTAGCAATTTGTTCCCGCAAATCAGAATTTGCTTTCAAATAATCATCATTTATACCTGCCGCTAAAACACCTATTGTATATCCACCGGCGTTCATGGCACCTATATGTGCAGCACTATCTCCGCCTAACGCACAGCCACTGACAATTGTAAAACCGCACGATGCCAGTGTACTTGAAATCACTTTAGCAATGTTACAACCATACTCGCTGCATTTTCTTGGACCTACTATTGTAATTGACGGATTATTATTAAAGTCAAATCTACTACCTTTAACATAAAGAACTGCAGGTGGATCAGCAATATTAAGCAGTCTTTCTGGATAATTATCGTCTTCCGGTGTAATTATTGATATACCTGTTTTTTCACAAATATTTATAATTCCGAAAACAGTTTTATTTAAAACAGAATGTAGCCTTCCTGCCTGAGTCTTATTCAAATGACAGCGCTTAATTTTCTGCATATCATCTGCACGATAAAACTCTTCGGCTGTTCCGTATTCTTCTATTACCCTTGCAACAGAACTGCTACCATAACCTAAAACCTGTTGCAACCATATCCAATGTTCAACAGCCATAGTTAATCACAACCTCGCGTCATTTCCCACATTATTATGGCGGCAGCGGCAGCAGCATTTAATGATTCGGCACGGCCTTTCATGTTTATAGTAATTTTTTTATTACACAATGACTTTACATCATTAGATATTCCGTTTGCTTCATTACCAATCACAACTGCACAATCAGATGTATATTCTACCTCAGAAACATCACAATCGGCATCACTTACAACCGCTGCAAAAAGCTTATATCCTCGTAAGCTAAGAGCAGTCAAATCATGAAGAAAATCATTAGATATTATTATAGGCAGTCTTAACAATGCACCCATTGAGGCACGCAGGGATTTAGGTGAATACGGGTCGCAACTGTTTTGAGATATAATTATCCCACTAACGCCCAGTGCTTCTGCAGTTCTTGAAATTGCACCCAGATTTGCAGGGTTATTGATATTTTCAAGTATGACATATTTACCCTTACAATTATTAATATTGATAGAAAATTCGGGCTTTTTTACAATACAAAGTACACCTTGAGGAGTTACAGTGTCACAAATATAATTAAATAGCTTTTCGGGAATTATTACACAATGTAATGCAGAATTTATGATTTTATTTATGCGTTCACAAATATCTGTTTTTTCAGAAATAATTACAGT
>JAZSAC010000115.1:0-5944 GCA_045601645.1 Acutalibacteraceae bacterium
TCTTACGACCAAATGTCATTAGTAGAGTATGTAGACCCGTTTACGGGTAAGCAGGTAAAAGAGGGCAAATAAAAAGCCCCTTTAGGGGCAGCCGGTGAAAGTGTTGCGGTTGGCAAACCTTTCGACGAGCCTATAGGCTCGTCCGGTCTTATGCCCTAAGGGGGCAGTGCATACTGCCGGCACGGCCGGTAGTTATGATTTATAAAAATTATTCTTCTAATTGAGAAGTACAATGAGGGCAGCGTGTAGCTTTAATTGAAATTTCAGATTGACAAAAAGGACATATTTTTGTCGTAGGTTCAACAACAGGTTCATCAATTGGTTTTTTTGTTAATGCTTCAATTTTCTTCTGTGCATTCATAATGAAACGTAAAACCAAGAAGATAGAAAAAGAAATAATCATAAAATCAATAATTGCTTGTAAAAAATTGCCGTATGTAAGTGCTGACTCAGCTCTGATTATCTTGCCTTGAGCATCAAGTATAGCTTCATGAAATACCCATTTTAAATCAGAAAGCATAACTTTTCCTGTTAAAAAGCTTATTAAAGGTGTAATAATATCGTTAACCAATGATGTTACGATTTTTCCGAAAGCGCCACCGATTACAACACCGATAGCCATATCAAGAATACTCCCTTTACTTATAAATTTTTTAAAATCCTCAAAAAATTGTTTCATATTATCCCCACTTTTATACTAATAAATTAATTTTTGAATAACTGAATTTGACAAAAGAAAACCTTTGGGTGTTAAGCATACCTTTTTATCGGTTAAATGTAAAAGACCGCTGTTGTTTAAACATTTAGCTGAATTAAATATTTTTTTGGCACTGTTTTCTCCAAAAAGTGTAACTATGTTGGAAAACTCTATGCCGTCAGACAATCTTAATCTAAGCATACAGTATTCATCAAAATCACCACCGGTACCGTCACTTATAGCAACAGGGTGGGTGATATATTTCTCTGTGTCGCGTTCATAATAAAAACGTTGACCATTAAAAAACGAGTGTGCAGAAGGGCCAAATCCTAAATATTCGTTACAAAGCCAGTATTTACAGTTGTGACGTGAGCGATAACCCAATTTAGCAAAATTAGAAATTTCGTAGTGCTCAAAACCTCTTTCCGACAAAATTCTTGATGTATATAAATACATTTCGGCAATCAGTTCTTCATTCGGCAGGTCTAGTAACATTTCATCGGTCTTCCCAAACTTAGTGTTGGGTTCTATCTTGAGCATATAGCAAGAAACATGCTGAATATTAAGTGACAAAACAAAATTTAATGTTTCTTTTAAACTCGTCATTGTTTGATGAGGAATACCAAGCATTATATCACAAGAAATATTAGTAAAACCTGATGATTTTGCGGTATCAATGGTTCTTATTACATCATCAACATTGTGTTTTCTTGATAAGGCTGAAAGTTCATTATTTATTGCTGACTGTAATCCTAGAGATATACGATTTACACCAGCATTATACATAATGTTAAACTCATTTGTGATGTCGTTTTTAGGATTGACTTCAACCGTTATCTCGGCGTTTTTTAAGCCAAAACGGTTCTGTACAGTCTCAATAATTTTTGCTATACGTTTACCACCCAAAATTGACGGTGTTCCACCACCGAAATATAGAGTATCGGCATCTATTTTGGTAGTGTTACCGATAGATGTTATATGTTTGCATATAACATCTGTATAACGATTATAAGTATCTTCGTCAGCTATATTTGAATAGAAATCACAATACGCACATTTCGATTCACAAAACGGAACGTGAATATATATTCCTAAATTACTCAACTATAGTAGCCATACAGCTTCCTGGAATAGATGCTGCGTTTGCCTCGTCGGTATCAACATGCATAGCTAAAGCATATTTGGGACTTACACGAACAACAGTATCACCAAAAATAAGGCTTCTGTCAGCCGTATTAATTTTAACATTAACTATCTGAGCATCCTTAACACCGAAGTTTTCGGCATCTACAGGTGTCATATGAATATGTCTTTTAGCAACAATAACACCTTCGTTAAGTTCAACCTCACCGCAGGGACCTACAAGCTTACAAGCACCGCTGCCTGAAACATCACCCGACTCACGAATTGGGGCAGTAATACCGATAGAGCGTGCATCGGTAGCAGACAGTTCAATTTGGTCTGCCGAACGACATGGTCCTAAAATAGAAACGCCGCAAAGCTCTTTCTTGGGACCGACAACAGTAACTCTTTCATTACATGCAAATTGTCCCGGTTGCGAAAGGTCTTTTTTAGGAGTAAGAGTATAGCCTTTACCGAATAAAGTTTCTAAAGTTTCTTGTGTAACGTGAACGTGACGTGCTGAAATTTCTACTAAAAATTCTTTTGACATAATGAAAACTCCTTAAAAAATATTTCATATATATTTTATCACTTTTTAAAAATTTTTCAAGTACATTATTTTCTGATTTTGTATTTTCATAAGTATTTTAGAGCAATATTAACTAACGGTTGTACCTATTTAAATTTGTTGTTGACATTATATTACTATGCTGATATAATACAAATGCTAATGATTAAAAATTTGTCATTAAGCTCCTTGCTCTAAGAGGTTAGAGCCAAAAGTCCAAAAGGAGGTGTAACGAATGGTTACAAACAAGTATGAAGCAACTATTATTTTCTCGGTTGCTAACGGAGATGAGGCTACAGCCGCTCTTGTCGAGAAAATTAAAGCTCTTGTTGCTGAGAACGGAACAATTGAAAATGTTGACGATTGGGGTAAGCGCCGTTTGGTATATCCTATCAACGATGAGGTTGAAGGTTACTATATTATCGTTAATTTTGAAAGCGTTGCTTCGTTCCCGGCAGAACTTGACCGTGTTGCTAAGATTACCGACGGTGTTCTTCGCGTTATGGTTATTGCAAAGTAAGTATGGGGAGGTTACATTAAATGAATGTTGTAGTCTTGGTTGGTAGATTAACCGATAATCCCGAACTTAGAAAGACCGGCAATGATATTTCGGTTGTCCGTTTTTCTTTAGCAGTTGACCGTGCCTATAAATCCGGTGAGCAAAGACAAGCTGACTTTATTAACATAGTTGCTTGGAGACAGACCGCTGAGTTTATCTGCCGTTATTTCACTAAAGGCCAGCGTATCGGTGTTGAGGGTTCTTTGCGTATGAATCGTTATACCGATAAGGATGGCAATAATCGTACAACATATGAGGTTGTTGCTAATAATGTGCATTTTGTTGAAAATAAGCGCGATAACGGTAATGCAGGTTTTGTACCTTCTGCTGAGTCAGAGGCTGTTGCATCGGCGTCTTTTTTAAATAGTGATTCGGGCGATTTTGCTGAAATTACATCAGACGATGATTTGCCGTTCTAATTAAAAGCTTTAAAGTTTTATATTTTATAAAGGAGGTCGCCTTAAATGGATAAGAATGAAAAACCTATGCATCGTAAGCCTCGCAAGAAGGTTTGTCACTTCTGTGTAGACCGTGCAGAGTTTATCGATTATAAAGATATTGCAAAGCTCCGTAAATTTGTTTCAGAGCGAGCAAAAATTCTTCCTCGCCGTGTTACCGGCACCTGCGCAGCTCACCAACGTGAGTTGACAACTGCTATTAAGCGTGCTCGTTATATTGCATTGCTTCCTTATGTAGCAGACTAATTAAAATTAAAAGCCGCAAGTTAACTTGCGGCTTTATTTTTTTATTTAGTTTTAATGTTTTTATATAGTTTTATTGCTTCAAATACTCCTAATATTGAGAAGGGTAATAATAATGATGTTATATAGCCTTGTAACCCCATTGTATTAAGACAAAACAAATTAGATATAGGTGTGCTAACAATTAAAAATATTATTATAACACAACCAAGTGATGCTAACAGCATGAATCTATTATGTAAAATTCTTTTATAAAAATATTCAACAGAACGACTGCTAAACATATAAAGGATTAAAGATATTACTAGGGTTGCAAAAGCGGCAGAAGCGGCATAGGTGGTATCACGATTTATAAAATATGCTATTCCGCTAGGAATTGATAAACCAATTCCTATTATGGCAGCATTTATCAATCTGTTTACGTTGAATAATTTTCTTCCGATATTCCACGGGGGTAATTTCATTGTGCTTCCGTCAGCGGTTTCGTAGCCTAATGAAGCTATGGGGAAAATAAGCGTGAACAGTGATGAGAGTAACAAAATTTGTGATGATAAAAATTCAGTACCGTAAAAAATGATGCATAAAATTATTGAAACAAAAACAGCTGAGCAGATAGAAACATAATATTCAGCGTATTTTGTTAAATTTGCAAAAACACCTCTTGCATTTTTTATTGCTTTTACTATTGAACCGAAGCTGTCATCACCCACCATTACATCGGCATTTCCTTTTGCAACGTCGGTACCTGTTTTTCCCATGGCACAGCCAACATCAGCAACCGACATCGGTGCATGATTTGCGACGCTGTCAGCGGTAATAAGTACGGTTTCGTTTTGGCAATGAAGTGCGTTAACAAAGCGGACTCTTTGCTCAGGTGAAAATCTAACGCATACTTTTATTTTATTAACAACCGCAGCAAGCTCTTCATCTGAAAGCATTTCTAATTGTTCACCTGTGACAGCAAGGTAGTCAGATGTTAAAATCCCCATTTTTTCAGCCATTGAGCTTGCGGTGTTTATATGGTCACCTGTAAACATAACAGTTGAAATACCAGCTTCTCGGCAGAGTTTTATATCGTTATTTAAACCAACGCGTTCGCGGTCTGAAATACCGAAAAGACCTAAAAATTGTAGGCCGTATTCAAGTTCTTCACTGGCAAACTCTGAGGGAATATCGTCAAGTACCTTATATGATATTGCTAACACACGCAAACCTTCGTTACACAATTCTTCATAGGCTTTTTTAATTTTTTCTGTATTGACATCCACACAGCGTTCCAAAATAATATCAGGTGCGCCTCTTACAATAGAAAAGACTTTACCGTCTATCATATTAACAGAGGTCTTGATTTTTCGCTCAGGCGTAAGAGGTATAGATGTAATTCTTGGAAATTCCGAGTCAAAATCAGCCTTCATAATATTTAGATATCTTGCAGCAGCTGAAACAAGTGCAACTTCAGTATGGTCGGCCGTTTCGCCTTCTAAGCTTTCACAACTAAGTGTACCGAATCTCATACAAACTTCACATTCTTTTGAGGGCAGTTCATATGATAGGTCAATTACACGTTCACCATCATAAACCTGTCGTAAAACCATTTTATTTTGAGTTAAGGTTCCGGTTTTATCGGTACAAATAACACTGACACCGGCAAGCTTTTCAAGTGTAGATGGGTAGAAAATAATAGCTTTATCCTTTTCAAGACGCTTTATACCAAGAGCCATCATACAAGCAATTCTTGCAGAAACATTTTCAGGAACAACGGCAATATAAAAGCAGACTGCTGTTATAACAGCTTCTAAATACTTTCCCCAACCGATTGCACCGTCTGTTATAAATGTAATTAGAATAGTTAGTAGTATACAAGCAGCCATAATTGAAATACCGAATACTTTAGTAAATCCACTAAAACGGTCAGAAATACGGTCTTGTACATCCTTATGTGAGAAAACAAGAGTACGTTTTACCATACGTCTTATTTCGGCATTTTCACCGGTTTCTGTTACAACTGCTGTTGCTGTACCCGAAATCACGTGACAACCACAATAAATCATGTTGCTACGCTCTTTTACAGGACGGTGGTCTTCATGGATTGCTAAATGCTCCTTTTGAATGGCAACGACTTCATTTTCGTTATATAATACCGATTCATCACAACGAAGCATAACAGAATCAATCAATCTTGCATCGGCAGGGACTAAGTCGCCCTCTGTTAGTTTAATTATGTCACCGGGAACAAGAACGTCAGAATTTATTGTAATTTCTTTACCATCACGTATAACTTTAGCAGAGGTTTTAAT
>JAZSAC010000116.1:0-2595 GCA_045601645.1 Acutalibacteraceae bacterium
ATGGGCAATGAGTGATGAGCTGTTAACTCAATTGAACGATTGATATAAGGATTTTAATGCATTAGTCAAATAGATAGATGTTTGTTATATAAATAATTTTAATTAAATTTGTTTTTTGGAAAAACAAAACATGAATAAAAGCACCGGGCTAACAAAAAATAGTTTCACAAAATAAAAAAGGGAGATATAAATGAAACTATTTAAAAGAGCGCTGGTGCTTTTATTATTGATTGCTTTTTCTATTGCTGTTACGGGCTGTAAAGTAAAGGATTCTGTGTCTGAAAGCTCTTCTGCCGGTTCGCAGACACAAACAGTTGTAAAGTATAAGGACGGAGAATACAAGGCATCTGCACAAGGCTATGACGATAATGGTTATAAAGCAACCGTAAAGGTTGTTGTAAAAGATGGTGCTGTATATTCTATTGACTGCGATGCCGATTCAAAATCCGGCAGTACTAAGAAGACTGATGCCGAAAGTGGCAAATACGACATGAAAAAAGGCGGAGCTCAGTACGGTTGGCACGAAGAAATAGCTTTTTTTGAAGAGTTTGTCGTAGAAAAAGGTGTTACCGCTGTATCTTTAAAGGGTGATGGAAAAACAGATGTTATTACCGGATGTACTATTGCAGTTGCCGACTATGTTGATTTGATAAATCAAGCCTTAAATAAAGCAAAGGAGTGACCGAGGTCACTCCTTTAATTTTATAGAAATTTGTTCTTGTTCTTTTTCGGTCAGAAGACCGTCGGTAACGGTTATAATTTGTTCTGAATTTATAAACACAGCTTCGGCAGAGTAATGCTTTAATAAAGGAATACTCTTTTCAACACCTAATATAAGACAAGCGGTTGCTAACGCATCGGCTATACATGACGAATCGGCAATTACTGTAACCGATTGTAAATCGTTATCTGTCGGCATTCCTGTTAATGGGTCTATAACATGGTGATACACCTTATTGTCAGCAATAAAGTAACGTTCATATGTGCCTGAGGTTACGGCACTCTTGTTTTTTATATAAAGCGTGGCTGCAAGTTCACCATGTGGGTGAAAGGGTTTTTGTATACCTATTGCATAAGGTTTGTCTTTTTTATCACCCATAACAACAACGTTGCCACCTAAATTTATGATAGCGTTTTCAACACCTTCTGATTCTAAATACTCACGCAATCGGTCGGCGATATAGCCTTTTGCAATACCACCGAGGTCAATAGTAGCACCGTTAGCTGTTGAAACTGTATTTTTGTCTATACTTATATTGTTGTAATCAACCTTAGAAACAGCATCAAGTATTTTTCTACTGTTAGGTATGCTTTGTGCATTTTTTATATCCCAAAGTTGAGTTAAAGGTAAAACAGTCACATCAAAAGCTCCGTTACTGCGGGCGCTTATGTCATGTGCTGTGTTAAGAATATTAATAGTATCTAGCGATACCTCGACGGCTTTATCGTTGGCTTTGTTTATTCGGTCAACGTCACTGCCTTCAACGGTTACGCTAAGCAGTTGCTCAAATTTTTTACTTTGCTCTACAGCGTTGTTGAGTATAGTGTCATCTGCATCAAAAAGTGTTAGTGTGATAACCGTATCCATCATATATTGTGTTGTTGAAATTTGTTTAGTATTATCGCAAGAGCACAATAAAAAGCTAAGCATTAAAATCAATATTATGATTTTCTTCAAGCAAAAACAACTCCTTTTGTATTACAAGTATTATAACCCAAAAAAAGATATTTGTAAACGAAATATATAAATTTATTACTTTTGGTTAACACTTGTCAAGTGGGTTGTTGATGTGTTATAATTTTTAAAATGAGCCGTATATCAGAAAGGAAGTAAAAGCATGGTTAAAAAAGCCGATATAATTTTAGTGGTTTTAATAGTTGCTACGACGATTGCGGCAATTTGTATATTTCCTGTTTTTTATGATGATGGTAAAACGGTGAAGGTTACGGTAAATGGTTTGGTTTATGACACTTATAGTATTGATAATGATAAAACAATTGATGTTGTAACAGAATACGGGAAAAATGTTATTGAAATAAAGAATAAAAAAGTAAGCATAACATATGCTGATTGTCCTGATAAATATTGCGTATCACATGTTTCAATAACCGATAATTATCAAACGATAGTATGCCTACCGCACAGATTGGCAATTGAGATTGTGGGGGATTGATTTGGCAAAAAAATGTGCTTATTACGGTTGTTTGTTGGCATTAGCCATAGTTTGTGGTTATGTAGAAATGCTAATACCGTTTAATTTCGGGATACCGGGAGTAAAATTAGGGTTTGCTAATGTGGTTGCTGTATGGCTACTATATAAAAACGGTATAAAAAGTGCATTGATAATCAATATATCAAGAATTTTATTAATAGGTATTCTTTTCGGCAATGTTATGAGTGTATTTTATTCCCTTAGCGGTGGGGTTTTGAGCATTTTAACCATGATATTTTTCAAGAGGTTTAAATGCTTATCGCCAGTAGGAGTAAGTGTGGCGGGTGGCGCAGCACATAATATAGGACAGCTTTTAGCGGCAATTGTGGTCATAGGTGTTAAAGCAGTTCTGTACTATTTGCCGTTTTTAATAATGGCAGGT
>JAZSAC010000117.1:0-5493 GCA_045601645.1 Acutalibacteraceae bacterium
CGCTTGGCCTCCGACTTGATTATATATGTCGGCAAAGCAAAAAAGCTAAAAAACCGTGTTGTACAATATTTTGGCGCCGGCAATCAGCATAACGACAAAGTAAAACATATGGTGGCAAATATTCATGATTTTGAATATATAATTTGTGACAGTGAATTTGAAGCATTGATTTTAGAATGTTCTTTAATTAAACAACACATGCCAAAATATAATATACTCTTAAAAGATGATAAAGGTTATCATTATATTAAAGTGACAAAGGGAGAATGGCCCACAATCTCAGCATCATTTGATAATGATGATAAAAATGCTGAGTATATTGGACCGTTCATTTCAGGCTATGTTGTAAATCAAACAATAGACCGAGTTAAAATAATTTTTAAACTATCTCAATGCGGAAAAAGTTTTCCTAAAGATATAAACAAAAATTATAAGCCATGTTTAAATTATCATATTGATAATTGTTCGGCACCTTGTTGTAATAAAATTTCGGCAGCTGAATATAGAGAAAACGTGCAACAGGCGGTTGATTTTTTAAAACACGGAGTCGGACAAACTATAACAATATTAAAACAAGAAATGGAAGCTGCTGCCGATAATTTGGAATTTGAAAAAGCCGCAAAATTGCGCGATAAAATTACAGCAATAGAAAAAATAAGTGAGCGACAAAAAATTTACAGTTCAACTTATAAACGACAAGATATCATTGCACTTGCTGTTGCTGATAAAGCAGCATGCTTTGAGGTTTTTGTTTTTGATAATGGTAATCTTTGTGACCGTGAAGAGTTTTTAATTGATACTGTTTATGATTTACCGTTAGCAAGAAGTGAATTTATAAGCAGATATTACTCAATAAGAGATAATATACCACCAAGAATTGTTGTTGACGGAGAGGTTGAGGACAGCGGATTACTTGAACAAATGTTATCTATAAACAGTGGTCGAAATGTTTCTATATCAGTACCTGAAAAAGGTGAACAAGAGCGTTTGGTTACTATGTGTCGAAATAACGCTTCTGAGCGGTTGGCACAGTCATTAGGAAGAAGATTAGGGCAAACTGCCGCGTTAGACGAGCTTTCAAGGCTTTTAGGTTTACAAAGCCCACCTAAATATATTGAGTCTTATGATATTTCAAATACTGCAGGGAATGATAATGTCGCAGGAATGGTTGTTTTTAAGGATGGAAAGCCGTATAAACAAGCATATAAAAAATTTAAAATCAAGACTTTTCAGGGTCAAGACGATTTTCGCTCTATGGCAGAGGTAATTGAACGCAGATTTATCGAATATAAAAAAGCCGAAACCGATGAAGGCTTCGGCAGATTGCCTGATTTAATTTTACTTGACGGAGGTAAAGGTCAGCTTTCGGCAGTGCTTGATGTATTGCAAAAAATGAAAATTAACGTACCTGTTTTCGGTATGGTTAAGGACTCTAAACACAAAACACGTGCTGTTACTTCCTCAGGAGAGGAAATAGCCATTAAGGCAAATCGCAGCGTATATACGCTTGTATCGTCTATACAAGAAGAAGTGCATAGGTTTGCAATAAGTTTTCATCACAACAGAAGAACTAAAAATACGCTTACGCTTAAATTAACTGAAATAAACGGCGTTGGTGAGAAAACTGCTAAAAAGCTAATATCAAAATTCAAATCGATAAAGGCAGTTAAAGATGCTTCTGTTGAGGATATAACAGATATTGGAATATCCAAAAAGGTTGCTGAAAACATTAAAGAATATTTCAATGCTTTATAATTATACCGTTTGTGTATTCTGCACCGAAATTATCAGCACGTTTTAATGTCATAGAATAGATTTCGGTTGCTTTTTCTTCAAATTTAAAGTATTCGTTTTCTTTAAGGGTAGTAGAACGCATAATAAATGGTTTTGTGGCAGTTTTTCTTGCATTTTGTAAAACATCTGCACCTGCTTTAGAACAGCCTAATACACGTATATACGGTACATTTTGAGGTATGTTTGATTTTCTTTCTTTTAAAAATGCAGCTAATATCAATCTGCGCAACCGAGCATTAGTATAACGTTTGGTCGAGGCAAATTCCATTAACTGTTTAAGATTGGTACTCATTCTGACAGCATTTTTTAATCGATTTTCAATACCCTCACTTATATCGGGCAATTCTTTGAAATCACCTATGTCTGTTATGCGTAAGTCGGCAATAATCATTTTTTCAATTGATTTTATATTTGAAATTTTACCTTTATCATATTCATCTTTTAAAATATCATAAGATGATTTTGGCATGAATTTTGACGTTTCGATAATATTTTCGTTTTGTATCAATTCTCTAATATGACTTGCCGAACAGTAAATATCATTTGTTTCATCGCTGTTATGCGCTGTTCCGATTCTTTTAACAGCTACGAATTTCATTTTAGAGTTCAAATTTTTCGCAGCGTAAATATATTCAACAGCCAATGTGTCGTTTGCTGAACGTAACAGTTCGCCGTTTTTACACAAGGCGTCTACTGCTTTTTCGCGTGATTTAGCAGGAGTTAGTCCTTCATCTAAATATTCACGCATTTTCGCAGAAAATTCGTCTGAACGTACACAATAAGCTGTTTCCATAAGCCGTGTAATATCACCGCATTCACTTCCGAATACTAAAGTATCTGCGTTTAGTGAATTTATAATATCAATAGCACCTTCAGCAAATTTTTGTGCGGTAGCCATTGCCCAATAGGTAGGCAACTCAACAACAAGGTCAACACCGTTTTCAAGTGCCTGCTTTGCTCTTGAAAATTTTGATATAACAGCACTGTCGCCTCGTTGTACCCAGTTACCACTCATAACGGCAACGATTGCATCGGCACCGTTTTCACGTGCTTTTTCAATTATATACTTATGTCCGTTGTGAAAAGGATTAAATTCCGCAATTATTGCTGTAATTTTCATATTATACCATTTTCTTTCTATAATCACTTGAAAAAAATAGATTTATAATGTATTATAATCATTAGTCTTATTTTACTATAATATTATTCGGAATTCAACACCGAATCTTTTTGGAGGCAAATTATGAAAATTTTAGTTGTAAACGCAGGAAGCTCATCGTTAAAATATCAATTGATTGATATGGAAAATGAACAGGTTATTGCAAAGGGTCTTTGTGATAAAATCGGCATTGAAGGCAGTAACATAAAACAAAAGGCTTTTGACGGCAGAGAATATTCATCTGTAACTGATATGCCTACTCATGCTGAGGCATTTACTGCATTGATTTATGCCCTTTCTGAAAGTGATGCAAAGGTTATTTCGTCATTTGACGAAATTGGCGCCATAGGCCATCGTGTTGTTCACGGCGGTACCTTGTTTAATAAATCATGTCTTATTGATAAAAAGGTTGCCGAAGCCATAAATGATTTAAGTGAATTGGCTCCGCTTCATAATCCGGCAAACTATTTGGGAATTAAGGCTTGTACTGAGGTGTTTGGTGATAATGTACCTCAGGTTGCAGTATTTGATACTGCATTTCATCAAACCATGCCCGAGAAGGCTTATATTTTCGGTATTCCTTACGAATACTATGAAAAGTATCAGGTGCGTCGTTACGGTGCACACGGTACTTCTCATCGTTTTGTAAGTGAACGATGTGCCGAACTTTTGGGTAAAAATAAGAAGGATTGCAAGATTGTAACCTGCCACATCGGTAACGGTGCATCAATTTCTGCTGTTGACGGTGGCGAATGTGTTGATACATCAATGGGATTTACACCACTTGATGGATTTGTAATGGGTACACGTTCAGGCGGTGTTGACCCATCGGCATTAACCTATATTGCTAATAAAGAAAACCTGTCGGCTGATGAAATATCAAATCTTTGCAATAAAAAATCAGGTTTGCTTGGAATTTCAGGTGTTTCAAGTGATAATCGTGATGTTTCGGCAGCTGCAGCTAACGGCAACCATAGAGCTGAGTTGGCAAACGATATTCAAAGATATCAAATCGTAAAGTTTGTTGGTTCATATATTGCTGCTATGAATGGTACTGATGCTATTGTATTTACTGCAGGTATCGGTGAAAATGACCCAACTTTACGTTCGGTTGTATGTGCACACCTAGGCTTCTTGGGTGTTAAGATTGATGAGGAAAAAAATCATATTAGAGGTGAGGAGGTTGAAATTTCAACACCCGATTCTAAGGTTAAGGTTTTTGTTATTCCTACCAATGAAGAGTTAGCAATAGCTAAAGACACTTTGGAGATAATATCAAAATAATACTAAGGATAAATATTTAACATGGAATCTATTAGGGATAATATTTTAACGGGCAAATATGATGATTCGTTTTCGAAAATGTATTCTGATGTTTCATTTGCGCGTAAGAGATATAGTGATGCAGTTGAAAAATTTAATGTTATTTACGGTGGACAAAATATTAGACTTTTCAGTGCACCCGGTCGTACCGAAATTGGCGGTAATCATACCGACCACCAGCATGGATGTGTTTTGGCAGGGAGTGTTGATTTAGATGTTATTGCTGTCGTTTCTGCTACTGATGATGGAAAAATATGTATAAAATCCGAAGGATATGATGAGGATTGCATTGATATTACCGAACTAGATATTTCAAAATTTGAATATGGAAAAGCAATTGCTTTGATTAGAGGTGTCTGTGCTGAATTTAAAAATAAAGGATATAATATAGGTGGCTTTAAGGCATATACAACATCTAATGTGTTAAAAGGGTCGGGACTTTCTTCATCAGCAGCCTTTGAAGTGTTGATAGGAAATATCTTAAACGGACTTTATAATGATGGAAATATCAGCGCTGTTGAAATTGCTAAGATTGCACAATATGCTGAAAACATTTATTTTGGTAAACCTTGTGGTCTTATGGACCAAATGGCATGTTCTGTAGGCGGTTTTACTGCAATTGATTTTAATGAGCCGACTAATCCTATTATTGAAAAAATATCATTAGATATTGATGCTTATAATCATAAGCTTGTTATTGTTAATACAGGTGGTAATCATGCAGATTTGACGCAGGATTATTCTGATATTACTATTGAATGTCGTAGGGTGGCTGAGTATTTTAAAAATGAGTTTTTACGGGATGTCGATGTTAAGAAGTTTTATTCATCTCTCTTTGATTTGAGAAATAAGGTAG
Source organism: Acutalibacteraceae bacterium (assembly GCA_045601645.1). Classification (GTDB taxonomy): domain Bacteria; phylum Bacillota; class Clostridia; order Oscillospirales; family Acutalibacteraceae; genus UMGS172. Next base: position 5,133 of record JAZSAC010000117.1, read on the forward strand.
GGGATAGAGCTATTTTACGTGCTATTCACTTCTTTAACGAAAATGCTCGTGCAATTGATGAAAAAAACACTTTAAAACAAGGCGATTTTGTAAATTTCTTAAAATTAGTTAACGAGTCAGGACGTTCATCATTCCAATTTTTACAAAATGTTTATTCAACATCAAATACTGCTGAGCAAGGTTTGTCTTTAGCGTTAGCCTTGGCAGAAAAGGTTCTAAAACATCGTGGTGGTTTTCGTGTTCACGGCGGTGGATTTGCAGGTACTGTTCAAGCGTTTGTTCCAATCGATGTATTAGAAGAATATATTGAATGTATGCAATCTGTTTTCGGTAAAAATTCCTGTTATATTTTAAATATTCG
>JAZSAC010000118.1:0-3967 GCA_045601645.1 Acutalibacteraceae bacterium
GCCAAACAAAACTCATTGGTTTTTTATTCATGATGTACCTCCCATAAAAATCTCTTTTAATTATTATAACAGATTATTAGGATTTTTAATAGTATAATTTATTAATTTTATAAACAAAAAACTCCTGTTTTAAAAAACAAAAAACAGGAGTTTTATAAATTATTTAAAGAAAAGCGGCAACGGCTCTAAAAAGCGAATATCATCTCTTTTGGCAGCATCACCCTCTGCAAAAACAGCCCAGCTTTCAGATACTGTGCCACCTGCAAGTGATATAAGCTTTTTCATAGCTTCAAGTGTCTCACCCGTACTTATTACATCATCAAGCAAAAGTATCTTTTTGCCTTTTAAAACAGTAATCTCATCTTGCCCCAAATACAAAGACTGTTCATGCTGTGTTGTTATGGATGTTACGTTTACCGATATAGGACTCTTCATATAAACCTTAACACCTTTTCTTGCAACCACATAAGGCTTTCCCGACTGACGAGCAATCTCATAAGCTAGCGGAATGCTTTTTGCCTCAGGAGTAATAACAACATCAAAATCCTTAGCTCTATTTATTATTTCTTTGCTGATAGCTACCGTTAATTCAACATCACCGAAACAAATAAATGCAGCTATATCAAGATGTTCATTTACACTGCAAAGAGGAAGTCTACGTTTAAGACCTGCAATATTTACTTCATATTCTTTTCCCATAACTACCTTCTCCTGATTCAATATTAAATAATTTCTAATCAGCCCGGAGGCCATGCCAGTAATCTTCCCGCAAGCATATGAAAATGCAAATGCCCTACGGTTTGACCACCCATTTCACCACAATTATTAACCACACGATAGCCGTCCTTTAAGCCCTCTTGCTTAGAAATTTCTGCCACGGCTTCAAACACCTTTGCTATTAAAAAACTGTTTTCTGAATTTATTTTATCAGCCGATTCAATATGTTTTTTAGGAATAATAACCGCATGAAAAGGTGCTTGCGGTGCAATATCTGCGAAGGCATAAATATATTCATTTTCGTAAATCTTCGTAGATGGGATTTCACCACATGCTATTTTACAAAAAAGGCAATCCATTTTACACTACCTCACTTCAAGCTATTACTAACAGCATCTTGGGCAAAATTTAATGCCGCATCCACCTTAGACACATCTTTAGCTCCTGCCATTGCAAAATCAGGACGTCCGCCGCCCTTACCACCGGCAACAGCTGCTATCGCTGAGACAAGCTTTCCTGACAAAATGCCTGCCGCTTGAGCATCCTTTCCTGCAGTAACAGCAAATGTAATACTATCTTCCTTAACATCGGCAAAAACCGCCACAACATTCGGCATTTTATCTCTTATGCTATCAGCCATATTACGCACAGTCTCACTGCCGACAGCCGACAGCTTGGCTGTAATAAGCCTTAATGAACCAATTTCTTTGGCAGAGGCAATAAGTTCATCAACCTTTAAACCTGCAAATTTTGCATTAAGCTTTTCGATTTCCTTTTCCTTTGCCTTTAGTTCGATTGATAGCTGTTCGCATTTCTTTGAAAGCTCAGATGGGTTATTTAATTTTAATACTGCTGCTGCAGCGTTTATTTCCTTAGCATATTTTCCGAGCAGTTCAAGCACACCTCTGCCGGTAACGGCTTCTATTCTTCTAACGCCCGATGCTACCGAAGCTTCTGAAATAATTTTAAACATTCCTATATCTGCTGTGTTTTTAACATGCGTACCGCCACACAATTCTATCGACCTTTGAGGTATATTTACAACACGAACAACGTCACCGTATTTTTCTCCGAACAATGCCATTGCCCCCATAGCTTTAGCTTCATTAATAGGCATTTCACGGTTTTCAACATCTATTCCTTCAAAAATCGCATCATTAACAAATGTTTCTACCTCTTCAATTTCTTTGGCTGTCAAGGCAGAAAAATGTGTAAAATCAAATCGAACCGACGAATCAGTAACAAGCTGTCCTGCTTGTTCTACGTGAGTACCCAACACCTTGCGCAGACCTGCCTGCAAAAGATGCGCAGCAGTATGGTTACGACGTATTGCTGCCCTGCGCATATAGTCAAAGCGCACAATATTGGCTGAATCGTTTACTTTAACGTCACCTGACACAACGGTACAAACATGCATAGGAATACCGTTTTGGCTCTTAATCGTATTGCTAACATTTAAAATACAACCGCCACATTCAATAACACCGATATCTCCAATTTGACCGCCGCTTTCAGCATAAAATACCGTTTCTTTGAGAACAACCGTAACAATATCGCCTTCCTCAGCTTTATCAACACGCTCATTACCCTTTGCGATTGCCAAAATCCGAGTTTTGCACTCATTATTTGTATATCCTAAAAATTCAACTGCTGATATATCATTAAAAAGATTGATTTCACCCTTCCAGCTTTCTCCATCAGCTGCTTTTCGAGCGTTTCTGGCTCTCTCCTTCTGCTCGGTCATTAAACGCTTGAATTCTTCCTCATCGACAGTCCAGCCTTTTTCCTGCAAAATATCTTTTGTCAAATCCAACGGGAAGCCGTATGTGTCGTTAAGTTTAAAAGCATCAGCACCCGATAAAATATTTTTGTTTTTATCGGCAGTAATATCTTCAAGCATTTTAAGACCTAAATCAATCGTTTTTGCAAAGTTTTCCTCTTCAACAGACATGATTTTATGAATCATATCACGCTTTTCAACAAGCTCGGGATATGCCGTTTTATTCTCTTCAATAACCTTGTCGCATATTTTGCATAAAAACATTCCGTTAATACCAAGCAACTTACCATGACGTGCAGCACGTCTTAATAATCTGCGCAAAACGTATCCTCTGCCTTCATTAGACGGAAGTACACCATCGCAAATCATAAATGTTGCACCACGAACATGGTCGGTTACAACACGTATTGAAATATCGTTCTTATTGTTCTTGCCGTATTCCTTGCCTGAAATTCTGCAAACCTCATTAAGTATATTGCGAACAGTATCAACCTCAAAAAGATTGTCAACGCCTTGTAAAACACAGGCAAGACGTTCAAGTCCCATTCCGGTATCAATATTTTTTTGAGCAAGCTCGGTATAATTGCCTTTACCGTCATTGTTAAATTGCGAGAAAACATTGTTCCAAATTTCCATATATCGGTCACAGTCACAGCCGGGTTTGCAATCCGGTGAACCACAACCATACTTTTCTCCACGGTCAAAGTAAATTTCAGAACATGGACCACAAGGCCCTGAACCATGCTCCCAAAAATTATCCTCTTTGCCGAGCCTTACTACACGTTCCGCCGGAACACCTATTTTTTTTGTCCAAATATCATAGGCTTGGTCATCATTTTCATATATGCTCGGCCATAAAAGTTCTTTCGGAATCTCCAGTGTCTTAGTTAAAAACTCCCATGCCCATTCGATAGCCTCATCTTTAAAATAATCACCAAAAGAAAAATTACCTAACATTTCAAAATATGTGCCGTGACGTGCAGTATGACCTACCCTTTCAAGATCAGGCGTTCTGATACATTTTTGACAAGTTGTTACACGCTTTCTAGGCGGAGTAACCTCTCCTGTAAAAAATTTTTTCATCGGTGCCATACCGGAGTTTATCAATAGTAAAGAATTATCATTTTGCGGAACAAGTGAATAACTGCCCAAACGCAAATGACCTTTACTTTCAAAAAAAGAAAGATATTTCTCTCGTAATGTGTTTAGCGACATCCATTCCATTGAAATGACTCCTATCATCTGTGTAATGCATTAAAATCCATTTTTTCATCTTAATATTATAATGCTGAATGAATATTTTGTCAACTTATTATCCCAACAAAAAACGCGTTTCATTAAGATACGCCTTAAATTTTGGAATTATTTTGAATATACCTTTTTACATGTAACCGCAAGAGCCACAGCAGAAAGTAAGATTATTGCTACCACTATCACAGGACTGATTGATGAATCGCCCATTGGTGCACC
>JAZSAC010000119.1:0-2289 GCA_045601645.1 Acutalibacteraceae bacterium
TAAAAAAGGTAATATCGGTCTTAGGCAGAGCGATGTACTTTTTCATCACATAAAGGCATTACCTGATATTATAAAAAGTGCTTTACAAGCTGAAAAATATGATGCAATCGGCGTTTCTGACAGACCGAGACCTTTAGAAAACAGTTATATGCCGTGCTTTTTAGCAGGTGTTTGTGCTGCTAACGCTATATCAGCAGCAAATAATATTCCACTATATAAATTTTCTCATCAAGCAGGTCATATTGCTGCTGCTTTATATTCAACAAACCGTATGGATTTGGTAGGGAAAAGGTTTATATCATTTCATGTATCGGGCGGCACAACAGAGGCTGTACTAACAGAATATAATAATATAAACTTTTTCGATACAAAAATAATTGCACAATCGCTGGATTTAAAGATGGGACAAGCAATTGATAGAATCGGAAAAATGCTGGAACTAAGTTTTCCCGCCGGTAAAGAATTAGATAATCTTTCACTTAATGCTAATCTTATTCAAAAACCAAAACCCTGCCTAAAAGGGCTTGATTGCAGCATTTCAGGTTTGGAAAATAAAGCTCAAGAACTTATAAAAAAGGGTGTATCTAAATACGAGGTTGCACTTTACACAATTACTTTTTTATGCGATACACTTGATTTAATGACCGAAAGAATACTTGCAGAATATGGAAATTTGCCACTTGTTTATGCAGGCGGTGTTATGTCTAATACAATTATTCGCAAACGTTTAATGAATAAATATAATGCGTGTTTTGCATCAAATGAATTGTCAGGCGATAATGCTGTTGGTATTTCGGTTATGACAGCATATTTACACAATAATTAGGAGTTGTTTTTTTTGAATGGTGCTTTAATATCTGTTTCACAATTAAATAGATATGTAAAGTCGTTAATTGAAGGTGATAATAAACTAAAATCACTGTTTGTATCCGGTGAAATTTCAAACTTTAAGGTGAATTCCTTTAGTGGACATATTTACTTCACATTAAAAGATGAGCAATCGTCAATAAAAGCCGTTATGTTTAAATCTAATGCTACTAGGCTGAGATTTGTTCCGTGTGACGGTATGAAGGTTATTTGCAGTTGTGATGTTAATGTTTACGAAAAGGAAGGTTTATATCAAATTTATGTTAACGATTTACAACCTGATGGAAAAGGCAGTATAGTTTTAGCTTATGAGCAACTAAAAGATAATCTCGAAAAAGAAGGACTTTTTAGTGTTGAACACAAAAAACAAATACCTCGATTCCCACGTAAAATAGCGGTTATTACATCAAATACTGGTGCTGCATTACATGATATTATAAATATTCTTAACAGACGGTGGCCGTTAGCTTCTATTATTATGTGTCCGGTTAAGGTTCAGGGCGAAGGTGCTGTCGAGCAAATGTGTGAAGCGTTAATTAACATAAACGCCTACACTGATTGTGATTCTATTATTATAGGTCGTGGCGGTGGCTCTATTGAGGATTTATGGGCATTTAATAATGAAACATTGGCTCGTTGTATTTATGCATCAAAAATTCCTGTTATATCGGCTGTTGGTCACGAAACAGATTTTACTATTGCCGATTTTGTTGCTGACCTTCGTGCACCTACGCCTTCTGCTGCTGCCGAACTAGCCACACCTGATATTCATGAAATAATTAACCATCTTAACAACATACAATATACAATTAAAAAATTATGCAATAATCATATTGATGCTTATTCTAATAGAATTGATGTTTTATTAAAATCTAAGGCATTAACCGACAGTCAGTTTTATATTAACAACAATTCACTTATATTAGATAATTTAACAACATCACTTTCAAATGCATATAATTCTATTTCAAAAGATATTAATGATAAAATATTAACATTAATCGCAAAGCTTGACACACTTAATCCCGCAAAAATTTTATTAAGAGGGTATAGCCTTGTTGAAAAAGATGGTAATGTTATTAAAAGTATTGATAATACTGCTATAAATGATAATATAACAGTAAGACTTTCTGACGGTAGGTTAGAATGTACAGTAAAAAATATTGAAAGGTAAATTTTATGAATAACTCTTTTGAAGAAAATCTTAAAAAATTAGAAGAAATTGTTGCTAAGCTAGAATCTAACGACTGCAGCTTAGATGAAGCTATAAAGCTATATTCTGACGGTATTAAGCTTTCGTCTGAATGCAAACAACAACTAAACTCTGCAAAACAAACTATTGAACAATTGGATAAAATTATTGAACAAGCAAAATAATATTATTACATAGGTCGGAGATTTATATGTTATTTGATTACAGCA
>JAZSAC010000120.1:0-6242 GCA_045601645.1 Acutalibacteraceae bacterium
TGTTTTACAATTAAATAGTGTTAAAAAGCAAGGCATAACAAGGCTTTCGGGCTATGCTATGAAAAGGTCTTTTATTTACTGATTCAGAGTGCGTGGAGATGATGGGTCTTATCGGTGCAGGTAACAACCCCATGGTTGGTATGACCGTGGCTTGTGCAGTTGCTGTTGAGGAAGCATTTAAGAAATAAAGTAAAATAAAATAAAATTAGACACATCTTTAGGGTTTTACACCTTATGATGTGTCTAAATTTTTGTTGTTTTTTTATAAAATGGGAATACGAAATTACAATTTCTTCTGTTGGTAAGGTTGACAAGATGATTCTCGAAAAATAAGACTTTTGATAAATACAATCCAACTAATCTGTTTTAAAAATTAACCCCTCACGATTTTTGGTCGAGATGGGTTAATTTTTTATTTATTGATAATTTCTTTATACAGCTTTATATAGGTATTTGCTGATTTTCCCCAACTGTTATCGCATTTCATTGCTCGTTCTATAAGCAGGTTCCAACCTTCTGCATGATATCCTTTAACTGCGCGTTCAACTGCATAAGCCATATCGTGTGCGTTATACGAGCCGAAAGTAAAGCCGTTACCAAAGCCGTCACCACTGTCTTGTACAGTATCTTTAAGACCGCCTGTTTCGCGTACAATCGGTATTGTGCCATAACGAAGGGCTATCATCTGAGCGAGTCCGCAGGGCTCACTCTTAGACGGCATAAGGAATATATCGGCGCCTGCATAAATTTTGTGTGCTTTATCAGGGAAAAAGCCCAATGTAAAAGAAACTTTGTCTGGGTGTGATAACAACATATTGTGAAAAAACGTTTCAAATTCCCATTCACCGCTTCCTAATACAATAAATTGCACGTCTAAGGCGAGTATTTGCTCGAAAACGTGTTTTATCAACTCAATACCCTTATGACCTGCAAGACGCGTTACAACGCTGATTATAGGCACATCTGCACGTTCGGGCAATCCGCATAATTTTTGTAATTCTCGTTTATTGATGGCTTTGTTTGAAAAATCATCAGCCGAGTAATTTGCCCAAATTTTGTTATCGGTTTGTGGGTTATAAACTTCTGTGTCAATGCCGTTAATTATTCCTGTAAGCTTATACTCTCTGTTTTTTATTATATTTTCAAGTCCATGAGCAAACCATTTTTCTTTAATTTCTTGTGCATAGGTTGGGCTTACGGTTGTAAGAATGTTACAGCATTCAATACCACCCTTCATAAGATTAACACAACCGTCATATTCTACAAGATTGCTTGAACCGGTGGGAAGACCTAAAACATCTTCAATAATCTCAGTACCGTATTTACCTTGATATTGAATGTTGTGGATGGTAAAAACGGTTTTTATATTACTGTATTTTTCAACATTACGGTATAATGTATCTAAGAAAACAGGTATTAAAGCTGTTTGCCAATCATTGCAGTGAATGATATCAGGCACAAAGTCGATATAAGGAATCATTTCAAGTACAGCGCGTGAGAAAAAGGCAAAACGCTCTGCATCGTCATAGTGACCATAAAAGCCTTCGCGTTTAAAATAGTATTGATTATCAATAAAATAATAAATGACGCCGTTGTATTTGGCTTCAAATATTCCGCAATACTGTCTGCGCCATGCAACAGGTACAATAATGCTTGTTATAAAATGCATATCGGCGCGAAGCTCCTTGCTGATGCTTTCATATAATGGCAAAACCACACGACAACCTACAAGTCTGGTCCGTAAAGCTTTGGGTAAGGCACCTGCAACATCGGCGAGTCCGCCTGACATAGCATAAGGATATGCTTCACTTACGGCAAATAATACCTTCATTATTATCAATCCTTTCTAATTTATACTATGGCATTTTTGCGAACATATATTGGATAAACAGAAGTTCCTTTGAGTGTTTTTCCGTTCCCGATTGATACTTTTTTATCCAAAGTTACATGTTTAAGGTCTGTCATATCACCGACAATAGAATCCTGCATTATGATGCAATTTTCTACAATTGCATCATGACCGATATGAACACCTCTGAAAAGCACACTGTTTTTAACCGTTCCGTTAATTACGCAGCCATCGGCAATAATGCTGTTTTTTACATCGCAATTAAGACCGTAAATTGTAGGCATATCGTCTCGGGTTTTTGTAAAAACGGGGCGTTCACCACAAAAAAGTTGTTGTCTTATTTCGGCATTGTTTATAACTTCAGAGGTAATACTTACATATGCATCAGTGCTGCTTATAACAGCAGCATAATCAGTTATTTCATAGCCGTACATATTAAGTTTTCCAATACTTTTTTGAAATATATGACGAGATAAACTGGTATAATTGTGTTCATATCCTTGGTTGACAATTTCAATAAGAAGTTCGCGAGACATTATAGTAATATCAAGACTAAAGCAGCAATTATCAATATCTGGTGCAGCAAAGGTTATATCGGTAATTTTATTATTATTTAATTTAAATGCCATAACATCGTGATGGTTTTCAGGCATACGTCCTTTTTTATAGGCAATGGTAATGTCTGCACCCGAATTGATATGAGTCTCAATCATACTGTTTAAATCAAAATTTGTCAATACATCACAATCACAAAGCACAACATATTTTTCTGATGAGTGCTTTAAAAAATTCATAGCACCGAAAAGTCCGTCAACATGTCCTTTATAAATCTTTGCTTCATTATTTGAATATGGTGGTAAAAAGACAAGTCCGCCGTTCTTGCGGTCTAAATCCCAAGCTTTTCCGGTACCTATATGGTCCATAAGTGATTGATAGTTTGATTTTGTTACGATACCAACCTTTGAAATACCTGCGTTGACTAAATTTGAAAGAGAAAAATCTATCAAACGGTATCGTGCAAAAAAGGGAACCGAGCCCATTGAACGCAATTGGGTCATTTCAGCCATAAATTCATCATGCACATTTGGAAAAACTATTCCCATTACATTATTTTTTCTCATATTGAGTCACCAGCCTTGACATTTTCTTTAATCATAGCACCGGCACTGATGGTGGCGTTTTCACCGATAGTAATACCGGCTCCCACAACAGTAATACCCCATGATGACAGGTTGGTTGCCTCTTCCGGTCTGGTGCCGATTGTTGCACCCTCGTTTACAACCGAATTTTCGGCAATTATAGAATATTGAATAACGGAGTTCTTTTTAATAATTGCACCCGGCATGATTAAGGAATCCCTTACAACAGCGCCTTCTTCAATGGTTACATTATCAAACAAAATTGAAAAATCGACTGTTCCGCTAATAACACAGCCTTCTGTTACCAGCGAGTTTTGCACCGTTGCAGTAGGTGAAATGTATTGCGGGGGTGCTGAAGGAGTTCTTGAGTAAATTCTCCACGACGGGTCAGAGAGGTCAAGCTTTATTTTTGGGTTTAAAAGGTCAAGATTAGCTTCCCAAAGTGAATCTACCGTTCCTACATCTTTCCAATAATCATTAAAGCGATAAATAACCATTTTTTGATTATCTTTAAGCATGTTAGGAATAATATTTTTTCCGAAATCATTTGATGAGGTGCTGTCTTGTTCATCCTGTTCAAGATATTTTTTAAGCTTATCCCAAGAGAAAACATAAATACCCATAGACGCTAGGTTACTCTTGGCGTTTTTTGGCTTTTCTTCGAATTCGTAGATAGTGCCGTCCTCGTTAGCATTCATAATACCAAACCGTGAGGCTTCCTCCATAGGCACTTCAACAACTGCAATTGTGCAATCAGCACCGGTTTTTTTGTGCTGATTAAGCATTTCACTGTAATCCATTTTATATATATGGTCGCCTGAAAGAATAAGCACATATTCGGGATTATAACGAGAAATAAAGGGGATATTTTGGTATATTGCATTTGCTGTGCCCTTATACCAATCACCGCCCTTGCTGTTTTGATATGGCGGCAAGATGTGCACACCGCCGTCTAATCGGTCAAGGTCCCATGGTTTTCCCGAACCGATATAGTCGTTCAATTCTAATGGTTGATACTGCGTAAGAACTCCGACAGTTGTAATTCCTGAATTTGTGCAGTTTGAAAGAGGAAAGTCAATAATACGATATTTACCGCCGTACGGAACGGCAGGCTTAGCAATATTTTGAGTCAAAACGCCTAAACGGCTTCCTTGACCGCCTGCCAATAACATAGCAACACATTCGGTTTTTCTCACTTGCTATACACTCCCCGATTTATTTTTAACCTTAGAAATTTTGGGTTTTAATTTTCGCTTAAGTTTTAGATATATTACAGACATTGGAGGAATTTCAAATTCTGCGGATTGTTCAAAGCCGTGCATTGAAACACAATCGGTTTTGTAAATAGTTTTATTACAGGTTTGTTGTCCGCCGTATTCATTGTCATCGGTATTAAACACAACCTCATATTCCCCGAAATACGGAAGACCTATTCGGTAATTTGTACGTTTAACCGGCACAAAATTACAGATACAAATAATATCATTACCGTTTTTGTCGGTTCTGCGAAAAGAGATAATGCTTTGGTTGAAGTCATCATTTGAAATCCAAGAGAAACCGTCCCAAGAATAATCAATTTCCCACATTGGCGGATTTTCTTTATAAAATCTATTAAGCTTTTTTACAAAATGTTGCATTTCTTGATGTTTTGGATATTGTAAAAGTAACCAATCCAGTTCTTGATTATAATTCCACTCTATAAACTGTGCAAATTCAGAACCCATAAACAACAGCTTTTTGCCCGGGTGAGCTATCATGTAAGCATAAAAAGCCCGTAAACCATTAAATTTTTCATTATAGTCACCCGGCATTTTGTTTATAAGAGAACATTTTCCATGTACAACCTCATCGTGAGATAATGGCAAAACAAAGTTTTCCGAGAAAGCATAAAACATTGAAAATGTTAATGAATCATGGTGATATTTACGGTTAATAGGGTCGAGGGACATATATCGAATGATATCATTCATCCAACCCATGTTCCATTTGAAATTAAAGCCTAATCCGCCATTGTAAACAGGGTGGGTGACCATAGGCCAAGCCGTTGATTCTTCTGCTATTAGCATGGTGTTGGGAAACATTTTAAAAACAGCTTCGTTTAGGTGCTGTAAAAATTTTACTGCTTCAAGATTTTCTCTTCCGTTATATTTGTTTGCAATCCATTCGCCGTCTTTTCGGTTATAGTCAAGATATAGCATAGAGGCAACGGCATCAACTCTAATACCGTCAATATGGTACATTTCATGCCAAAATAATGCGTTAGAAATCAAGAAGCTTTCTACTTCACCTTTACCATAGTTAAACACACAGGTGCCCCATTCCTTGTGTTCCCCCTTGCGTTCGTCGGCATATTCATAGCAAGGGCCACCGTCAAAACGATAAAGTCCAAATTGGTCTTTAGGAAAGTGAGCAGGCACCCAATCTAAAATAACGCCGATGCCGTTATTATGCATAATATCAATAAATTCCATAAAATCCTTTGGTGTTCCGTAACGCGAGGTGGGTGCAAAATATCCGGTAACCTGATATCCCCATGAACCATCAAAGGGATGTTCCATTACAGGCAAAAGTTCAACATGAGTATAGCCCATTTCGCCAACATATTCAGCAAGGTCTCTGGCAAATTCCTTATAGTTAAAGTAGTTGCCGTCAGAGTATCTTCGCCACGAACCAATATGAACCTCATAAATGTTTACAGGTTGAGAATATATACTCTTTTGACTTTTAGCTTTTAGCCAAGCATCATCATGCCAGACATATCCACTTAAATTATATGTTTTAGATGCGTTTGCAGGGGCAGTTTCGTAATGAAAAGCATATGGGTCACTTTTAAGGGCAGAATTGCCGTCTTTAGATGTTATATTATATTTATAAACAGAATATTCCGGAATTTCTTTTATTACGGTTTCAAAAACGCCATAACCGATATTTGTCATTGGATATTTTGTTTTGTCCCAATTGCAAAAGTCGCCGACAACACTTACGGCAATAGCATTGGGTGCCCACACTCTAAAACACATGCCGTTATCTGATGTGTGACAGCCAAAAAAATTATAGGCATCGGTACATTTGCCTTCAATAAAACTCTTTAGTTTTTCGGAAAAATTCATATAATTCTCCTGTTTAAATAATAATTATGCGATGAGATAAAGAGGAAATGTTATTACGATTAAAATATCATATATTATTTTTTGGTATATAATATATTGTTTCACTATCTGTGCATAATAATTCCCTAACATTATTTTATCAAT
>JAZSAC010000121.1:0-2111 GCA_045601645.1 Acutalibacteraceae bacterium
ATACTTGCAGCAATCTCTGTATACTTTGCATAAAGGGTCACATTTGAAGTAGGAATGTAAGAATTCGTACTTACCTTAGTACCTTCTTGGAAATCAGCTGTTGTATACCATCCCTCAAAACCAAAAGCTGCTTTTTGAGGAACAGGAAGATTAACCGAATTAGCAGCCTTAACCAATAAGGTGTTTTGACTAACTGTACCACCATTGGTCTCAAGCTTAACATTATAGAAATCTCCCGCTAATACATTAATGTTATCTATATAGATTGGTAAATTATTACTTGCACCCGCTAAAACACGATATGCTCCAATATGAAGAATTGTTCCATCCTCAGCGGCAGTCGGTGTATATGAAATTGACACACGCTTCCAAATACTGTCCGAAGTCGAAGCAACGTCCTGAGTAAGCCCCCATTCACTAATCAATAGGTAGCTCCATATATTATTATTTTTCATATTGCCGGCTGTATCAGTCAAACAAAGACCTATTTGAACATTTCTAGCAGTAAACTGAGTTCCTGCCGGGAACTTCATATCCCATGAAACAGTATATTTAACACCGCTCTTAACATTATAAGAGGTTGAATTGTCAGATTTAGAATTAGTCAAAGGCTTAGTATTATCAAAACCTAAACGAACATATGTGTTATTGTTAGTTGTTGAACCTGCAGCAGACAGGAACTTGCCGCCGTTACCATCATCAATAAATTCGGCAACCGAGCCATCACGTACATAAGTTACGCCAAGACCGTCATCCAAATCATAACTTATATTATCTGCGGGAGTAGGTGCAACATAAGGTTCAATCACAATATCATCTATATAGCAAGAAGTGTCTGCCGTAGCAGGTGTATTATTCTTTATACCGAGATACTTAAAACCTAGACCAACAAGCCCTGTATCAGCAACAAATGTAGTACTTGCATTAAACCATTGTGTATCATCTGTAAGCTTATTTGTTGCAGGATTATAGCCTTGGAACTCATTAATATTTTTCGACACTACACCTGACACAATAGTTCTAATATAATTATCGGCCCCTGAAGCAGTTAAAGCCCCCGACTTTGTTAACATAAGGTCAAGCTTAAAATTACAACCGGTTGCACCAACAGTTGAGTCACCTGCATCTTTAGCAACCTTATACTTAAATGTAACAGTATACTTTTGACCTGCAAGCAATTCAAAACTATCATGCACACGAATTGTTGGGTTAGCACCTAATATACCGGGTATATACAAGGTAGTATTTTCTGCATCATCCGGGTCAACTTTGAATTGACCATTATTGTTTCTATATCCTGTAGGACTATTACCTATAGTTTTATCTTCAAAATCCACGGTCACACCTGTGGGTGTTGCTGCAGAAGTGGTAAGAAAACTACCAAAAGCAATAGCACATACCGACATAAGAATTGCTATAATTACAACCATGCTGGTAGACTTTCTAAAAAATCTAATCATAAAAATTCTCCTTTAGACTAATTTGAATTGCCCGCCGTTCCAATTTATTCGGATATAGCGCCACTCTTAACAGTATTATATCAAAAAGGCTATTGATTTGCAAGGTTTTTGTCATGTTAAATGTGCCAAAATAAAGTTCTGATATTTGGTGATTATAACTAATTATCTGATTTCAGACTTTTTCATGAACAAAGAAATATCCTGTTAAAAAAAGCGAACGCCTGTGGCGTTCGCTTAAACATTAGGCAAATAAATTTTTACCTTATGACTCGTTATTCTCATCACTCTTGACATCTTCATTCAAAAGCAATTTTTTCTTTTTTCTTACCAAAACAATTACAACAACTACAACAGCAGCAACAACCACTGCCGCTACAACACCAATTATAATATATTTGGCATATCCGCCCGCTTCGTAGTTTTTATCATCGTCGTTTTCTACGGATTGTTCCGGCAGCACATCAGTATCCTGCTCCGGTTGGGAAACTGTACCGGTTGCATCCTCATATAACTGCAATTTATACCAGTCCGCATAGAGTATAGTATTATAATCTTTAACTGTTATGGTTTCGTCTTCAATTATGTCTTTACAATCCTCGCTATAAGACCAACCCATAAAACGATATCCCTGACGTTCGGGAGTAGGAAGGG
>JAZSAC010000122.1:0-5084 GCA_045601645.1 Acutalibacteraceae bacterium
TTTGATTTGATTTTGTTGTTTTATAGCGTAATTTTGACATCATTGCAATAATAGAAACAATATTCCCATCATATTTTCGATTCTTGTCTGTATCATATAAATCAAAGGTTTTAACGATTCCTTTTTCATTTATAGCGTTAGAATACTGCTCAAGAGGATGGCCTGAAAGAAACATTCCTGTTACCTCTTTTTCACCGGATAACAGCTCAAATCTCGGCATTTCGTCAGCTGCAGGAAAAATATATTCTTTTTCCCTTTGCTCAGCTGATGAAAATAGGTCTAACTGGCCATGCATTGTATATTTTTTGTCTTCTTCAATTGTATGCAACAAAACTTCAATGCCTTGTAGCATTTGTCGTCTGTTACATTCAAAACAATCCATTGCACCGCTTTTTATAAGGCTTTCTAATGCACGGCGGTTTAAATCGCCGCCATACAAACGGTCGCACAAATCATACACCGATTTATACCGACCGTTTTTTCTTTCGTTAATTAAACGTTCAGTTAAATTCAAACCTACATTTTTAACACCGAGTAAGCCAAAACGAATACCTTCATCAGTAGCCGTAAAAAATCCGTCACTTTTATTAACATCAGGTGGCAGTATTTTGATGCCGTTTTTTGCACATTCGGCAATATATCTGCCCATTTTGGCTTGATTATCAAGAACACTTGTTAATAAAGCTGACATATATTCTTTTTCAAAATGACACTTGAGATATGCAGTTTGATAAGCTACATAGGCATATGCTGCGGCATGAGATTTATTAAAAGCATATGAGCTAAAAGCTGACATCTCATTAAAAATTTCTATAGCTGTTTTCTCATCAATACCTCGATTTATACATCCATCACACAAAACAGTACCATCGGCATTTTTTTCACCATAAACAAATGCAGAACGTTCCTTTTCCATAACCTCTTGCTTCTTTTTTGCCATGGCACGTCGTACAATATCTGCCCTGCCGAGTGAATAACCTGCAAGACTGCGAAAAATTTGCATAACCTGTTCTTGATATACAATACAACCATAGGTAACCTCAAGTATAGGTCGTAAAAGCTCAGTAGCATACTTAATTTTATGCGGATTATGACTATTTTCTATATATTTTGGTATAGAATCCATAGGACCGGGACGATATAGAGAAATTATTGCAATTAAATCCTCAATCTTTTTAGGTTTAAAGGACTGTAATACACTTTTCATTCCACCCGATTCGAATTGAAAAACACCTTCAGTCTGCCCTTGCGACATCATTTTCATGGTTTTAATATCATCATACGATATTTTATTTATATCAAAGGAAGGATTAAACTTTTTTATCATTTTTACGGTATCGTCAATTACCGTAAGATTCCTTAACCCTAAAAAATCCATTTTTAAAAGGCCAAGCTCTTCAAGTGTTGTCATGGTATATTGTGTAACAACCGAATCATCTCCGGTAGCTAACGGTACATACTTACTTACCGGCTTATCGGTTATAACAATACCTGCAGCATGAGTTGAGGCGTGCCTCGGCATACCTTCAACCTTTTTTGCCATATCAATAAGCTTTCTTATATTATCGTCCGAATCGTATTCTTTTTTTAATTCAATAACCTTTTGTAATGCCAAATCGATTGTAATTTTTAATTCTTGCGGAATCAATTTTGCAATTCTGTCACAGGTTGCATAAGGAATAGCTAATGCCCTTCCTACATCTCGAACAGCTGCCCTAGCTGCCATTGTACCAAAGGTGACAATTTGTGCAACATGGTCATTACCGTATTTTGAAATTACATAATCAATTACCTCTTGGCGCCTAACATAGCAAAAGTCAATATCAAAATCAGGCATTGATACGCGTTCGGGATTTAAAAATCTTTCAAACAGAAGATTATACTTCAAAGGGTCAATGCCTGTAATGCCTATACAATAGGCTACCAAGCTTGCCGCACCGGAACCACGCCCCGGACCTACAGGTATATTTTGCGACTTTGCATATCTGACAAAATCAGAAACAATAAGAAAATAATCAACATATCCCATTTTATCGATAACTGAAAGTTCATAATCTAAACGTTCTTTAATTTCTAAAGTAACATCGTCAAACAGCTTTTCGGCACCTTGATAGCTAAGTTCCTTCAAATATTCAAAATGTCCCTTTTCGCCTATATCATAATAAGGAAGCTTTGTATTTCCAAACTCAAAATCAAAATTACACATATTTGCAATTTTTACCGTGTTTTCAATTGCTTCTCTTACAAACAATGATGCCATTTCATCACCGTTTTTAAGATAAAATTCATCTGTCGAAAATTCCAACCCTGATTTTTCATCAACAGTGTGACCTGTTCCGATGCAAATCAATACATTTTGCACCTCAGAGTCCTGCTTTTCAATATAATGAACATCATTAGTTGCAACAAGGGGGATACCTGTTTCTTTAGAAAGTCTAATCAATTGAGGATTTATTCTCTGTTGTTCAGGCAAGGAATGGTCCTGCAATTCAAGATAAAAATTTTCATCGCCAAATATTTTATTATACCTTAACGCAGCAGTTAAGGCCGCATCATAATCATTTCTAAGAAGTGCTTTAGGTATTTCACCCGAAAGACATGCAGACAGTGCTATAAGACCTTCACTATGAGTTGAGAGTAAGTCCTCATCAATTCTGGGTTTTGAATAAAACCCCTCAGTAAAGCCTTTCGACACCATCTCGATTAAATTGCGATACCCTAAATCATTTTTACACAATAATACTAAATGACGATATTGACTGTCATACTCCTTAATTTTATCGAATCTTGTACGTGGTGCAACATATACTTCACAGCCTATTATAGGTTTAATTCCAACAGATTTTGCAGCTTTATAAAAATCCACAGCACCATACATAACGCCATGGTCGGTAATAGCAATTGCTTTTTGACCGAGCTCAGCCGCTTTTTTTACAATTTCATTAACACGGCATGTGCCGTCTAAAAGGCTGTATTCTGTATGAACATGCAGATGTACAAAATCGGTCATTTGATTACTCCTTTTTATTTTTTGTGTCCTCGGCAAAAGCCACAATTCTCTGCAGTCGGTGATTTATACCAGAGCGTGAAATAGTATTCTTACTTAATTGACATAACCTGCTTAATGAAGCGTCAGGATTATTTTTTCTTAAAACAGCCACCTCATACAGTTCTTCAGGCAGCATTTCAAGAAGATTATTTTGAGTTAAAAATTCAATGGCATCATTTTGCTCAACGGCAGCATTTACCGTTTTACCTATATTAGCTGTTTCAAAATTATTTTGCCGATTCAACCTATTCCTCATATCCTTCATAATTTTAATTTCCATAAGTTCAAGGCTGAGCTGTGTTGCTCCCATAAGTCCTAAAATTTCTTCAACCACTGTACTGCTGTTATAATAAAGTGCAGTAACACTTGTTCTTACAGATGTTTTAGGCTTATATCCACACAGTTCTAAAAAAGCGGAAAAAGCAAAGCTTAAAATAGAATCCCTTACAGCAAATTCCAAATGATAATATTTTTCAGGGTTGTTTATACTACCGCAAGCAAGAAAGGCTCCTCTTATAAACGCCCATCTACAACAGCTTTTTTTAACAAATTTTGGATTAAATATCCAATCCGACTCACCTGATGAATAGAAATTTACTATTCTTTTTCTGTTAGCATCACCTGAAACAGAAACAATATAACCATCTTCAATTTGTTCCGTTACAGTATGTGCAGAAAAGCATATGCTTAACAACGACTTATACTTTTCTGCCGTTGCTGCACTTTTAGTTCTAATACTTATATCATTTTCACAAAAAGACCGACTGAAAAGAAGCAGGCCATAGCACTCAGCCATTCTGCAACACCCCGTCGGTTTGTTTTTTGCAAGCTCATTTTTTAGAGTAATGGAAAAAGATTTTTTCCCCAATTAAGCCTACTCCTTCCCTATATCGCGATGATTAACTGCAACATGGTAGTTTTGTTCTTCTAAATGTTTATAAATCATTTCCGCAAATACGACTGAACGATGTTTACCACCGGTGCAACCAAATGCAATGACAAGTTGACTTTTTCCTTCATTACAATAAAGCGGGACCACATAGTCAATAAGAGAAATCAACCTCTCCGCCAGCTCTTTAGTCTCGGGCAAATTCATCACAAAATCTCTTACATCACTCTCTAAACCCGTTTTACCGCGAAGCTCTGCAACATAATATGGGTTTTTAAGACATCTGACATCAAAAACCAAATCGGCCTCAGAAACACAGCCATACTTAAAACCGAACGACATACATTGTATACTTAAGCCCTTGCTTATATCACCTAAAAACAAGCCCGTAATACGTTGCTTTAAGCTTGCGGTCGATGTTGTGGTCGTATCAATTATGTAATCGGCAGTTTCTTTTAATTTTGATAACATTTTTCGCTCGGCGGTAACCGCTTCTTTAACACTCATTTTTGGACCTATAGCCATAGGATGTCTGCGTCTGGTTTCTTTATATCTAGTAATTAGTTTTTCATCAGACGCATCAAGAAACAACACCTTAAAATCAATACCTGATTGTCTCATTTGTGCAAGTGTGGGTGAGAGTTCCTGAAACATCTTTCCGCCTCTTATATCGGTAACAATAGCAACCTTTCCTAACCCCTCTTGTCCCCTTAAAGACAACTGTGCAATAGGATTTATCAATGAAGGAGGCATATTATCAATACAATAATATCCTATATCCTCAAGAGCATTCGCCGCAACCGACTTGCCTGCCCCCGACATTCCTGTAACAACGATAAAATTCATAATCACTCACCCATATCTAGTCTCGGCTATAAAAAACGACCTCTGTTTCAAGACTGTATCCCGTTTTTTCAAAAACAATCTTTTTTATATGTTCAATAAGTTTTAAACAATCATCACATGTAGCATTACCTTTATTTATGACAAATCCCGCATGCTTTTCACTGACAGCAGCATCACCTATACTGTATCCTTTTAAACCACACTGCTCAATTAAAGCCCCTGCATAATTTCCTATAGGACGTTTAAATGTGCTACCTGCACTGGCATATTCTAAAGGTTGCTTATCTTTACGACGAGCAA
>JAZSAC010000123.1:0-3966 GCA_045601645.1 Acutalibacteraceae bacterium
ATAAAATTTTTAAGAGAAAACCCTGAAACAGTAAAGGAAAACATAAAAAAGAAGTTTCAAGATAAAAAATTACCACTGGTTGACGAGGCCATTGAGCTTGATGAAAAAAAGCGTACCGCCCAACGTGAAGCTGACTCCTTAAGAGCCGAGAGAAACGCAATATCCAAGCAAATCGGTATTTTTATGGCTAAAGGTCAAAAAGAAGATGCCGAACTTGCCAAAAAGAAGGTTAGCAATTTTGCAACAAGACTTGCTGAGTTAGAAAAGATTGAAGCTGAGCTTAATGAAAAACTGACAACAGTTATGATGACCATACCAAACATCATTGACGATTCGGTTCCGATTGGTAAGGACGACAGCGAAAACGTCGAGGTTCAGCGCTATGGTGAGCCTATTGTTCCCAGCTTCCCCATTCCGTACCACACCGAAATCATAGAAGCGTTCGATGGCATAGACCTTGATTCTGCCAGAAAGGTCGCCGGAAACGGTTTCTATTATCTTATGGGAGACATCGCAAGACTGCACTCTGCCGTAATTTCATATGCTCGCGATTTTATGATAAACCGCGGTTTCACCTACTGTATTCCTCCGTTTATGATTCGCTCCAACGTCGTTACCGGTGTTATGAGCTTCGCCGAAATGGATGCAATGATGTATAAAATCGAAGGAGAAGACTTATACCTCATCGGCACAAGTGAGCACAGTATGATAGGCAAGTTTATCGACACTATTACACCCGAAGAAAAGCTGCCGTATACTCTTACAAGCTATTCTCCTTGCTTCCGTAAAGAAAAGGGTGCACACGGCATTGAGGAGCGCGGTGTTTACAGAATTCACCAATTTGAAAAACAAGAAATGATAGTTGTTTGCAAACCCGAAGACTCTAAAAAATGGTTTAATATACTTTGGCAAAACACAGTTGACCTTTTTAGGTCAATGGATATTCCGGTAAGAACACTTGAGTGTTGCTCAGGCGACCTTGCAGACCTAAAGGTTAAATCAGTAGACGTCGAGGCATGGTCACCCCGTCAGCAAAAATATTTTGAGGTGGGCTCATGTTCTAACCTTTCAGATGCACAGGCACGTCGCTTAAAAATTCGTGTAAAGGGCAAGGAAGGAAACTATCTTGCGCATACACTTAACAATACAGTTGTTGCCCCGCCGAGAATGTTAATTGCCTTTTTAGAAAACAACCTTCAAGAAGACGGTAGTGTTCGTATTCCTGAAGCCTTGCGTCCGTATATGGGCGGTATGGAAAAAATCGTTAAGAAATAAGGGTGATATAATGGGCGCTGTTTTAAACAAAACCGCTTATGAATGGAATATTACCGTTTCCGGCTATGATGTTGATATGTATAAACGTTTAACGCTGTCAGCGCTAATGAAATACCATCAGGAAATCGGCGAAAAACACCTTGGTGTTTTCGGAACCGATTCAAACACCTTAACCGAAACACAAAAAATCGCTTTTATCTTTACAAAGATTGGCATTAAAATTCACCGTTTGCCCTCTTTAAACGAAAAGATTACGCTCTGTACATGGTGCAGTGAACTTAAAGGCGTCCGTTTTACGAGAAATTATGTAACAACCGACGAAAACGGCAAGGTTTTAACCGAAGCCAAAGGCGAAGTTGCCACCATTGACCTTGTAACAAGAAAAATTATAAGACCTAAAAATATAGTTGGTTTCGAATCTTTTTTATACAATGATACTTTAGAAAACGGGTGTGAATATCCCGAAAAAATTGATTTTACTGCCACCTTATACGAAAACCAAACCCGAAAAATAAGATTTTCCGATTTGGATTACAACGGTCATGTAAACAACACGGTTTATGCTTCAATTTGTATGGACCTTCTGCCAAAGGAAATAGTTAAAAAGCCAATAAAAAGCTTTGTTATAAATTTCAAAAACGAGATTATTCAAGATGAACTTTTAAATTTAAAGCTTAATATAACTAACAATGATGTTTTTATAACAGGCATCTGCGATGGTGTAGAAAAGTTTTCTTCAGCAATCAAATTTCAGTAAAAATTCAACAAATTATATTTGTCACTCACAAAAGGAGAGAAAAATATGATTCCTTCAAACGACCTTAAGTTTTATAATTGTTTGGCAGAAAAATGGCCAACAAAAAAAGATGTGATTTCTGAAATTATAAATCTAAAAGCAATACTCAGTCTGCCAAAAGGGACAGAGCATTTTATAAGTGATATTCACGGTGAACACAAACATTTTATACATATATTAAGAACCGCTTCGGGAATTATTCGTTCTAAAATAACAGATGTTTTCGGTGATGTTTTATCACAAAAAGAACAAACCTCGTTGGCAAATTTAATTTACTATCCAGAAAAAATATTAACTTCAACCGTTACAAACAAAAAATGGCTTGAAGATAACCTTTTAAGACTTATTGAAATCTGCAAAGTGGTTTGCGGAAAATACACTCGTTCAAAAGTAAGAAAGGCTCTCCCTCGCAAATATGCGTATATTATTGATGAACTCTTAAATTGTGATGCAAAAAACATAAACAAAGAAAACTATTATAAAACCATCATCGAAAGCATAATAGAAACCGGCAGCGGAGAAGATTTTATTATAGCAATTGCTTCTGTTATAAGAAATCTGTCTATTGACCATCTGCATATTATTGGAGATATCTTCGATAGAGGTCCAAGACCGGATATCGTTCTGGATGCCCTTATTGAACACCACTCGGTAGATATACAATGGGGTAACCATGATATCGTTTGGATGGGCGCTATGATGGGAAACGAAGCCTGTATTTCAGTAGTTGTGTCTAACAGTCTTAAATATAACAACTTTCAATTTTTAGAAGAAAGCTACGGCGTTAACTTAAGACAACTGGAAGAGTTTGCCCTTGAAAAGTATGATGGTCAAACCAATATCGAAAAAATGTATAAAGCTATCTCGGTTATTCGTTTTAAGCTTGAAGACACTCTAATGAAAAACAACCAAGATTTTTACATGGATAAGCTTACCAGACTGGACAAAATCAATTTCAAAAACATGACCTGGAAAGGATATAAACTAAACTGTGATGCTTTTCCAACAATCGATAAAAACAATCCCACAAAGCTAACCGATGAAGAGCTTAATATTATCAATGGTCTTAAACGAAATTTTTTAAACAGTGAAAAAATTAAAAAGCATTTGAATTTTATGTTTTCAAAAGGCAGTATGTATCTCTGCTATAACGGAAATCTGCTTTTTCATGGCTGTGTACCGTTAACTGAAAAAGGAGCATTTGCAGAAATCAACTATAACGGCAACCTTTTATCAGGCAAAAATTATCTTGATTATTGTCAAAATACACTACGTGATATTTATAAAAACAGAGAAAAAATTTCTTCGGATTTTTGTTGGTTTTTGTGGTGTTCTCCCTTATCGCCTCTTTTCGGCAAAAGCAAAATGACAACCTTTGAACGAATGTTTATTGATGACGAAAGCGCTTACGTTGAAGAAAAAAATCCCTATTTTAAATTTCAGGATAATGTAGATATTTGCAATAAAATATTAACAGAATTTGGTTTGGATTGTAATAAAGGTCATATTATTAACGGACATATTCCTGTAAAGTTCAAAGATGGAGAAAATCCTATAAAAGCCAACGGAAAATTGATTTTAATTGACGGAGGAATGTCTAAAACATATAGAAAACAAACCGGTATTGCAGGATATACTCTTACTTTTAATTCTTACGGATTGACTCTTACCTCTCATTCTCCTTTTGAAAGTGTTAATTATATTATAGAAAACAATATGGAAATGATGTCTGTAAAAAATATAGTGGAAAAAGCCACAAACAGAATTTTAGTTAAGGACACCGATATTGGAAAAAAACTTTTTTCTGACATAGAAGACTTAAAAAATCTTTTAAAGCTATATAATTCAGGAGTTATTTTAGAAAAACTTTCAAATTAAATTCTCTTAGCATTTTT
>JAZSAC010000124.1:0-13578 GCA_045601645.1 Acutalibacteraceae bacterium
AAGAAAAGGTGTTTCCGTGTTCCTTTAACAAATCAACGATTAAACCCATCGGCCGTTCGGGAAGTCTTCCCGAACCTATAAATGTGGCTCCTGAGCCAAGTGCCGATATAACAGGTAATAAAAACCGTAGCGTTGAGCCACTCTCGTTGCAATCCAAGATAGGCTTTTGCAAAAGGGTTTCAACAGGAGTAATCTCATACGCATTGTTCTTTTTTATAAAGGATGCACCCATGCTTTTGATGCAATTTAAAGTTGCTTCAATATCCTTTGATATATGCGAAATATGTATGCTTGTCTTTTCATCGGAGAGGGCGGCACAGATAATGGCTCTGTGTGCATCCGATTTTGAAGCAATCGCCGAAACGGTTCCGATTGGCTTTATCGGTTCTATTTTCACCTGCATTGTAACACTTCCTCAAGCTCGGAAACCTTTATGGTTTTAAGTTCACAGTTTCCGATTTTTTGGGGGATAACAAGGTTTATTGTATCTCCGCTTATTTTTTTATCCTTTATCATAACCGATAAAAGCTCCTCAGTTTTAGCCGACGTTTCGGTTGGAATAGCATTATTTTTAAGGCATTTTACAATTTCGCAATTTGTGTTTTCTTTAGACCATCCTAAAGAATCACTAATTTTTGAAATCATCGCCATTCCGATTCCAACAGCAATTCCGTGGGAAATTTCAAAATTTGTACTCTTTTCAATAGCGTGACCGATTGTATGGCCAAAATTAAGGAGCTGTCTTTTCCCCAAATCAAATTCATCATCTGAAACAATTTCAGCCTTAATAGAAACACATCTTTGTATAACACTTTCTATATCCCAAGACTTGTCTTGTGAAAGCAAATGGAACAAAGCTTTATCACAAATAACACCATACTTTATTGCTTCAGCCACACCTTCCTTGAAATTTTCTTTCGGCAGGGTATCAAAGGTTTCAACATCACAAACAACGAGCTTTGGCTGATAAAATGCTCCTGCGAGATTTTTGCCGGCTTTAAGGTTTACCCCCGTCTTGCCGCCAACCGATGAATCAATAGCTGCAAGAAAGGTTGTGGGAATCCCGATAAAATCAATTCCTCTTAAATAAGAGGCTGCTACATAACCCGACACATCACCGACAATGCCTCCACCGAGCGCTATGATTAAATCGGTACGAGTTACGTTGTTTTCTGCTAAAAATTCCAAGATTTCGCAAACGGTTGTCATTGTTTTATGTTTTTCTCCGTGCGGAAATACAAATTTAATTGCATGAAAGCCTGCACTTTTTAACATTGATAAAACCACATCAGCATATAACTTATCGACGTTATCATCGGTTATTACGGCTACGGTTTTTGCACAGGTAAGCTCTCTTATTTTATCGGGAATAATATTTAAAATATGATTGCCTATTATAATGTCATAAGGCTTTTTTACCCCTTTAACAGATACTGTTTTACTCATTATCAAGTGCCTCTTTTAACTCTCTGCCGCATTTAAGCAGTTTTTTCAATTCATCTTCATCGTTATTTTCAAGAGCTGATTTATATTCGCTCAAACGGCTTATCAGGCCACTGATTTCATTTATAAGGTTTTTCTTGTTTTCTAAAAACAGTTCCGTCCACATAGTTTCATTTAGATAGGCAACCCTTGTTAAATCTTTAAAACTTCCTGCAGACAAGCCTTTATGCTCCTTGGCTGTTTCACTTTTTACATAGGCATTTGAAAGCACGTGTGCAAGTTGAGATGTATATGCAATGATTCTGTCATGGTCTTTTGCCGTTTTCACTGTTATTTTCCCAAAGCCGATAGATAAGAAAAAGATTTTTATATTGGCAAGGTCCTCGATTTTTACACTGTCATCCGGTGTTAAAATCATTGATGCTTCTTTAAAAATCTCTGCGTTTGAATACTTAAATCCAATTTTTTCAATACCTGCCATCGGATGACCGCCAACAAATACAAATCCGTTTTCTTTAGCAATCGCGGGTATAGAATCGCATACCTTTTCTTTAACGCCGCCGCAATCTATGAGATATGCACCCTTTTTAATAAGATGTGCGTATTTTTTTACGGTTTCAACCGTTGCGTCAGGGTATAATGCCAAAATAAGTATATCACATTCACCAATATTTTTTTCTGTAAGCTCCTCGTTTATTGCCTCGATAATCTTAGCTTTTGTAACAATGCTTTTGTCAATATCCATTCCAAGAACATAGTGGTCGGTATTTAATCGTATGGCCTTTGCCATAGAACCGCCGATAAGTCCAAGTCCGATAATACCTATTTTCATTTTAAAATCTCCTTATACTAATTCTGCTAAATCATAAATAAGCTTTTCGCTTTTTTCCCATCCAAGACAGGGGTCGGTTATAGATTTACCGTAAACACATTCACCGATTTTTTGAGCGCCGTCTTCAATATAGCTTTCGATCATAAAGCCCTTTACGAGCTTTTTGATAGAGGAATCATGTCTGCTGCTGTGCATAACATCTTTTGCAATGCGCATTTGCTGAAAAGGGTTTTTACCCGAATTTGCATGGTTTGTATCAATGATTACACCAGGATTTTCAAGTCCCGATTCACTGTACAACTTACATAACAGTTCCAAATCTTCATAATGATAGTTAGGTAAGGACTGACCGTGTTTATTGACATAACCACGGAGAATAGCGTGAGATAAGAGATTGCCTCCTGAATAAACCTCCCAACCACGATAGATAAAGGTATGCTTGTGCTGTGCCGCTTTTATAGCGTTCATCATAACCGATAAATCTCCGCTTGTTGGATTTTTCATTCCAACGGGAACCGAAATTCCGCTTGCGGTTAGTCTATGCTGTTGATTTTCAACACTTCTTGCACCGATAGCAACGTAAGCCAAAATATCATCCAAATATCTATAATTTTCAGGGTAGAGCATTTCATCTGCACAAGAAAAACCGGTTTCTTTAATTGCTCTTATGTGCAAATCACGAATCATCATAATGCCCTTTAACATATCAGATTTTTCATTCGGGTTAGGTTGATGAAGCATACCCTTGTAGCCATCACCCGGTGTTCTTGGCTTGTTTGTATATATTCTAGGAATAATAAGAATTTTGTCCGAAACCTTCTCTTGAACAATCCTTAATCTTGAAATATAGTCAATCACACTTTCCTCATTATCCGCAGAGCAAGGACCGATAATTAATATAAGTTTATTACTTTTACCCGTGAAAATATCCTCGATTTCTTTTGATCTTGTTTCTACAATTTTTCCCAAATCTGAAGATAATGGACACATTTCTTTGATTTCCTTCGGTATTGGAAGCTTTCTTTCAAATGTTAAGTTCATACATTTTATTCTCCTTTGGCTTTACTGTTAATTTTTATGAAATGCAACTGCAGTATATCCTGCAATCTTTTTGTCTAAATCATCTTTAATCTCAACGGTATAAAAGCCTAGGCTCCTACCGTCTTTATCTATTTTGCAGGTTGCAATCAGCTTTGTTCCTTTTGTAGCAGCGTAAAATCGGATGTTACTTTCTATCGCAACTGAAGGTACTCCATTTAAATTGGAAGCTACCGCAAAAGCAAGGTCGGCAAGTGTAAATATAGCGCCACCCATAACCGAACCGTGTGCGTTTAATAAATCGTCCTTTATTGCCATTTCACAAACAACTTTTTCGCTACTTGCCTCAACAAGTGTACAGCCTGCATTAGTAGCAAATCGGTCGTTTCTGTATAATTCCTGTAATTCTGACAAATTCATTGTAACAATCACCTTTTGTTTTTATAACATAAAAAATCCGCACGGGTTTGAAAAAATCAAACATCATGCGGATTTAATCTTCACTTTGTAATTGCCATCAAACCGACGACAAATAAGCCATCGAATTAACAGTCTTTTGCAAAGGCAGAAAAACCGCATGAATGGCTATAATAAAATCGATTGTTGAGAATATTCATAATTAAAATCATATGCGATTCTTCCTTTCTTTGATATTATCATACATTTTACACCCATAAAAATTAAATGTCAAGAGTTTTTGTTAAAATTTTTTGACTGCTTATTAATTTAATGTTGCTGCCATAACAGCTTTTATAGTGTGCATTCTATTTTCAGC
This sequence comes from Acutalibacteraceae bacterium, assembly GCA_045601645.1. Classification (GTDB taxonomy): domain Bacteria; phylum Bacillota; class Clostridia; order Oscillospirales; family Acutalibacteraceae; genus UMGS172. The sequence goes on from JAZSAC010000124.1 coordinate 4,089, forward strand.
CTCTTTGAAAACGATAGACTGCTCACTTTCAAAAACCTCATCAGTAACTTCCATTGCCGAAATATTGAATTTCTCTCCAATTTCTTTTCCAGTAACTGTTTTTAAATCATGGAATGCCGGCAAACAGTGCATAAATACTGTTGTGCTTTTACCGGTTTTGTTCATAAGTTCGGTATTTACTTGATAAGGAGAAAGCTCTTTTATTCTTTCTGCCCATACCTCTTGTGGCTCGCCCATAGAAACCCAAACATCTGTGCAAATAACATCAGCGTTTTTGACTGCCACACTTGGATCTTTCTCAAATTTAATAGTTGCACCGGTTTCTTTTGCAACATCGTTGCAGACATCTATTAATTCCTTGCTCGGAAAATATTTTGCTGGACAACAGGCTGTAAAGTTAAGACCCAACTTTGCACAACCAACCATTAAGGAATTGCCCATATTATATCGAGCATCGCCCATATAAACAAAGTTAATACCCTTTAAATAACCAAAATGTTCTTTAATTGTTAACATATCGGCGAGGATTTGCGTTGGGTGGAATTCGTTTGTAAGACCATTCCAAACAGGAACTGAAGAATATTTTGCTAATTCCTCAACAATTTCCTGCCCGTAACCACGATATTCAATACCATCGTAGATTGAAGAAAGAACCCTTGCAGTATCGGCTATGGATTCTTTTTTACCTATTTGAGAACCTGTGGGGTCGAGATAGGTTACTCCCATACCTAAATCATACGCAGCTACTTCAAATGAACAACGAGTACGCGTGCTTGTTTTTTCAAATATGAGTGCAATGTTTTTACCAAGGCATAATTTATGTTCTATCCCCGCTTTTTTCTTTGCCTTTAACTCTGCTGCAAAATTTATTAAATATTCAATCTCTTCTGATGAAAAATCCAGAAGCTTTAAAAAATCTTTTCCCTTTAAATTCAAAATTATCACCCTTTACAAGCTGTTTTAATTATATCTATTGCCTTTTTTAATACATCAAATGGAATATTTAGTGCAGGTAACAACCTAACTTTATCCTTTGCAGTTAGACAAAGGACACCTTTATTCATACATTCTGACACAATATCCTTGGCAGGTTTTTCGGTTTTAATACCTATCATAAGACCAAGCCCGCTCACCGACTGAACGCCAGGAGCACCTTCAAGCTCATTAAAAATATAATCGCCTTTTTTCTTTACATCTTCAAGAAAAACTTCGTCCATTCGTTTTAGCACATTAATTGCTCCTGCACAGGCAACGGGATTGCCTCCGTAGGTAGAACCATGGTCACCAAAACCCAATACATTTTCTACTTTTTCACTAAATAAACAAGCACCTATAGGAAGTCCACCGCCAAGACCTTTAGCAGTAGTTACAATGTCAGGGCTGATATCATAATGCATATAAGAATATAACTTACCTGTACGTCCATTGCCGGTTTGTACTTCATCTACAATTAAGAGAATATCTCTTTGCTTACAGAATTCAGAAATATGTTTTACAAATCCCTTATCTAATGTATTAACGCCACCTTCACCCTGAATGCATTCAATCATAACTGCGGCTACTTTATTATGAGCCGTAATAGCCTCTAGCTCGTAACCAAATTGTGCATCCATATGACAAAAGCCCTCAGTTAGCGGCATAAAAAGTTCGTGGTAATGTTCTTGTCCTGTTGCTGCAAGAGTTGTAATTGTTCTTCCATGAAAGCTATTTTTTAAGGTTACGATAGTTGTATAATCATTTCCTTTTTTCTCTACAGCATATTTCCTTGCGACTTTTATAGCACATTCATTTGCCTCGGCACCTGAATTTGAGAAAAACACCTTGCTCATTCCCGTGCGTGTGCAAATAATCTCTGCAAGTTCGGCACAGGGGGAAGTGTAATACAAATTTGAAGTATGCTGAACAAGTGAAAGTTGTTCAGTTACTGCCGCCATCCACTCATCATCGGCAATACCCAAGCTGGTAACACCGATACCCGAACCCATATCAATATACTCTTTACCAAAGTTATCGGTCATAATCGAGCCTTTGCCCTTTACAATATGTACCGGAAATCTATTATAGGTTCCTGCAATATAGGTTTTATCTTTTTCAATTATATTCATTTTAGTCCCACCATTGTACCGGCACCTTCATCAGTTAGAAGTTCCATAAGAATGGAATGAGGTACCCTGCCATCCATAATGATTACATTTTCCACACCTTTGTTAATTGCCTCAATACAGCAATCAACCTTGGGAATCATACCACCGGAAATAACCCCTTCATCGTAGAGTTTCTTTGCCCCTTCAACTGTGATATTAGGAATTAATGTTGAAGGGTCATCCTTATCTTTAAGAATTCCTGCAATATCGGTCATCATAATAAGTCTCTCGGCATTTAAGGCACCTGCAATATGCGCTGCTGCTGTATCACCATTAATGTTAAAGAGGTTTCCTTTATCATCACAACCTACTGTTGAAACAACCGGAATATATCCTTTTTCCAAAAGGTCCTCTATAGGCTCTTTATTTATTCTTGTAATTTTACCTACGTAACCAAGTCGTTCGTCCTTAAAAGTTGCATCAATAAGATGACCATCCATTCCGGAAATGCCCATTGCCTTTCCTCCATAGGTTTCAAGAAGCGCTACAAGAGATTTATTAACCTTACCTGCAAGTACCATCTGAACGATATCAATAGTTTCTTTATCGGTAACTCGGAGACCATCAATAAATTCAGCTTTTTTACCAAGTTTATTCATTAGCTCACTGATTTCCGGACCACCACCGTGAACCAATACAACCTTAACACCAATAAGCCACAAAAGAGTAATATCTTCCATAACCTGATGCTTAAGCTGGTCGTTGACCATAGCATTCCCGCCATATTTAATAACAACTGTTTTACCACTATAACGCTTAATATATGGAAGGGCTTGGGTTAAAACTTCAGCCCTTTGTGCATTTGAAAGATTGTTTTCCATTTTAATTTCTCCTTATGTACGGTAATCGCCATTAATCTTTACATAGTCATAGGTCAGGTCACAACCCCATGCGGTCGCACTGGCCGTACCGTCACCCAATGTTACTTTAATTTCAATTTCTTTTTCAAGGAGAATTTCCTTTGCCTTTTCTTCGGAGAAATCTATGCCGGCACCATTTTCACAAACAATAATTTCGCCTTTACAACTTACAAAGGATACGCCAACCTTATCTACGTCAACCTCTGCTCCGCTATATCCAATAGCACAAAGCACACGTCCCCAGTTGGCATCAGAGCCGAACATAGCAGCTTTAAGAAGGCTGGAACAAACAACACTCTTTGCAACCTTTTTTGCATTCTCTATATCCTTAGCTCCAGTAACACTGCATTCAAGCATTTTTGTTGCACCCTCACCATCTGCTACAATCATTCTGCAAAGGTGAACAGTTACAGTGTTAAGTGCTTTCATAAACGTTGCAAAGTCTTGGTCATCAGCTGTAATTTTTTTATTTCCTGCCATACCGTTGGCGAGAACAGTTACCATATCGTTTGTGGAGGTATCTCCATCAATACTAATCATATTAAAGGTGTTTGTAATATCATTAGAAAGTGCCTTTTGAAGCATAGAGGGTGAAATACAAGCATCGGTTGTGATAAACACAAGCATCGTTGCCATATTCGGATGAATCATACCACTACCCTTAGCAATACCACCCATCTTACAAAGTTTTCCGCCAAGTGTAAATTCAACGGCTATTTCCTTTTTTATGGTATCGGTTGTCATAATTCCTTCAGCCGCATCAATTCCACCATTTTCAGAAAGTCCATTCACTAATTCAAGAATTCCACTTGCAATAGGTTTAATATCAAGAGGCTGACCGATAACACCTGTGGAAGCTACCACAACATCGTTTGCATCAATCTTTAATTCATTTGCAAGCAGTATACTCATCTGTTCAGCAATCTCAATGCCATTAGCATTACAGGTGTTAGCATTACCGCTGTTGCAAATCACCGCTTGGGCTATTCCATTTGATAAATGGCTTTTTGTAACCTTTAGAGGTGCACCCTTAACAAGATTGGTGGTATAAACTGCCGCTGCACTTGCAGGCACCTCACTATATATAAGAGCTAAATCTTTTTTTGTTTTATTCTTACGGATGCCACTGTGGACTCCGTTTGCCTTAAATCCTTTTGCGGCACACACGCCACCTTTAATTATATTCATTTTCCTTATCCTCCGATATTAAGTCCCGTGGTTTCATCAACACCTAGGATGATATTCATATTTTGTATTGCAGCACCCGAAGCACCTTTCCCTAAATTATCAAATCTGGAAACCAATAAAATTCTATCTTCATTTCCATAGACCGAAATTTGCAAATCATCTCTGCCGGAAAGCGCTTGTGCTGAAAGAAATCCACCTTCATCAGCGTTATCTGTATATTGCACGATTTTGCCAGTGTAGTATTCGGAATATACCTTCCTAATATCCTCAATGTTCCCTTGCATATCCTTTGCAAACAGTGGAACGGTTACTTCCATACCAGAATAATAAGAAGAAACTATAGGACAAAATGCAGGAGCGTTTTCAAGACCGCAAAGCTTCATCATTTCAGGTAAATGCTTGTGTTTTTGAGTGAGTCCATACATTCTTGGTGCCAAAAGTTTTTGAACATTTTCACTGTCTTCGTAATCAGCTATCATATTCTTTCCGCCTCCGGAATATCCGGTGAGAGAAAAACAGCTAAGCATTGCATCCTTTGATACAATTCCCTTTTCTACGAGAGGCGCCAATAAAGAAACGAACCCTGTTGCATGACAGCCAGGATTCGCAATTCGTTTCGATACTTTGATTTTATCAAATTGACCCGATAGTTCAGGAAAGCCGTAGCACCAATTGTCATTTGTTCTATGTGCGGTTGATGTATCTATTATAATTGTGTTATTGTTTTGAACTAATGTAACCGCTTCTTTTGCAGCTGCATCCGGCAAACACAAAAATACTATATCCGCAGAATTTATGGCTTCGGTACGTGCAACCGTATCTTTACGCAAATCCTCGCTAAGTGTTATAATTTCAATATCTCGTCGCAAACCTAATCTTTCAGATATTCGAAGACCTGTTGTACCTGCTTTACCATCAATAAATATCTTGGCCATAGTATCCTCCTCGTTCTAAATATGCACGATATTCAATAAATATGCATACATAATACCATTTAATACTACGTTTGTCAAGAGCAAATGTAAGTTTATGCAATATTTATGCATAAATCACGCATAAACAACAATTAAATATTCATTACCCGTTTTTTACATTGTTTATATCTACTAAAAATGTCATAAAAAAAGTAAATTTATAATTACTTCTTGACTTTATCACAGTAGAGTGGTAGAATGATAAAGAAGTAAATCAAAGGGAGCTTTGTTATGACTAAAAAAGGTAAGATTAATCCAGAAAAGTTTTATCAAGCAATATTAACATTAAAGACAATCGAGGAATGTGAAAACTTCTTTAATGATATCTGTACCATTCAGGAAATCGAGGCCATTTCCCAGCGTCTTGATGTTGCAATAGAATTATGCAAAGGCAAAAGCTATACAGAAGCCAATAAGATTACCGGTGCTTCTACCGCCACCATTTGCCGTGTCAGTAAAGCTCTTAATTACGGTGACGGTGGGTATCGTACAGTGATAGAAAGGTTGGAAGAACTTAATGATTGACCAAAATATATTAAAATTTGAAGAAAAGATTGTGTTTTACCTTAGGAGCTTATATTCAGGGTATGGATACAAGCCTTTTAAAATGAGCAAGTTTGAGGAATATGACCTATATTCCAAGAACAAAGACTTCCTTGTTTCTGAAGGTGTCATCACCTTTAATGATACCAACGGCAAACTTTTAGCTCTGAAACCGGACGTGACGCTATCCATTATCAAAAATATTAAAGACGTAAAAGGCATAACAGAAAAATATTACTACAATGAAAACGTATACCGTATTTCCGATTCCACCCATACCTATAAAGAGATTATGCAAACCGGTCTTGAGTGCATTGGAGATATTACCAAAGATAATTTGTTTGAGGTTGCTGAACTGGCAATTAAGAGTTTGGAAACCATTCACACAGAGTTTGTTTTGCATATTTCTCACATCGGGCTTCTGAATGCACTCCTCTGCGAATACGGCATTGGAGATGCTGTGAAATCCGATATTATTACAGCAGTTGCCGAGAAAAACATCGGAGAGCTTCAAAAGTTACTTAGCAGAGATAATTTTAACGCACTCAGATGCTTGGTAGATAGCTTTCCTTCTTTCGATGCCACTTTGGAAGCACTTAGTATTGCATCTAAAAGCGATGAGTCGGCATTGGCCATTTCAGAGCTTAAAAATGTTTGCAACTTTCTTTCCTCCAAAGGCTATGGCAATAATATTTCTATCGATTTCTCTATTTCTAAAAATGACGGCTATTACAGCGGCATAATTTTTAAAGGTTTTATCAACGGTTATTCCTCTCACATTCTTTCCGGTGGTCAATACGATACACTAATGAAACGCATGAATAGAACTTCTGGAGCTGTCGGATTCGCTGTGTATCTTGACTCCTTAGAACGCAGTGACGACTTTATACCGGAGGATGATTTCCTTAACATTGCTCTTCCTAAAGGCCGTCTCGGCGAAAAGGTTTACGATATGTTTGAAAAAGCCAGTTTTGACTGTCCGTCTATAAAAGAAGAAAACCGTAAGCTTATTTTTACAAACGAAGAAAAAAGAATTCGTTTCTTTTGGGTAAAGCCCTCCGACGTTGCTATTTATGTAGAGCGCGGGGCTGCGGATATCGGTGTTGCGGGCAAGGATATTCTTTTAGAATATTCCCCCGATGTCTTTGAATTGCTTGACCTAAATATCGGCAAATGCAGAATGGCAGTAGCAGCAAAAAAGGACTTTGAAGATGATACCTCCAAAACCCTTCGCGTTGCCACAAAGTTCACCAACATAGCAAGAAGTTACTATGCAAAAAAATGCCGTGACATTGATATTATCCATCTGAACGGCTCCATTGAGATTGCACCTATTCTACACCTATCCGACGTAATTGTTGATATTGTGGAAACGGGCAAAACCTTGCTGGAAAACAATTTGGCACCTTTTGAAACCATTGCACCTATCAGTGCAAGGTTAATTTCCAACAAGGTATCCTACGGATTTAAAACACAAAAAATAGAGGCCATTAAAGAAGGTCTTGCCAAAGAGGTAAAGTACGATGATTAAAATAATGAAATACGGTAAGGTTTCTACCGAAGAAATATTCAACAGAGGCAAAACCTCCTTTGATGTGAGCGATATTGTAAGTGATATTATAAATAACGTAAAAACAAACGGCGATACGGCTTTATTTGAGTATTGCAAGAAATTTGATAAAGCCGACCTTAGTTGCTTGGAAGTATCTGCCGAGGAAATAGAAGAAGCCTTTTCTTTGGTTGAACCACGATTTATTGAAATACTTAAAACTGCCGCAGAGAATATTCGTGCTTTTCACAGCCGTCAAGTCAGAAACAGTTTTATTATTAACGAAAACGACGGTATCGTTACAGGGCAAAAGGTAACGCCCATTGAAAAAGTTGGGCTTTATGTGCCGGGTGGTACAGCCGCTTATCCTTCCACCGTGCTGATGGACAGTATCCCTGCCAAAATTGCCGGTTGTAAAGAAATTTGTATTACCACGCCTCCGTCTGCCGACGGCAAAGTAAACCCGGTAATTTTAGCCGCTGCCAAGATTGCCGGCGTTGATAGAATTTTTAAAGTTGGCGGTGCACAGGCGGTTGCAGCTTTGGCATACGGCACGGAAACCGTTTCGAAGGTAGATAAAATTGTAGGCCCTGGCAACGCTTTTGTTGCTGAAGCCAAGCGTCAGGTATTTGGCAAAGTTTCCATTGATATGATTGCGGGACCAAGTGAGATATTAGTAATTGCCGATGGTAAATCTAACCCCAAATTTGTTGCTGCCGACCTATTATCTCAAGCCGAACACGACAAAATGGCAAGTGCGGTGCTTGTTACCGACAGTATGGATTTAGCAAAAGCAGTACAAACCGAAATTGAAGCACAACTAAAACTACTTCCGAGAGAAGAAATTGCCCGTACCTCTATTGATAACAACGGTAAAATTATTTTGGCTGAAGATATTGAGGACGTGATTGCCGTTTCCAATGAAATTGCTCCCGAACACTTAGAACTTTGCGTTGACAATCCTTTTGATTATCTTGATAAGATTACCAATGCCGGCAGTATCTTTATGGGAAGATATTGTCCTGAATCTTTGGGCGACTATTATGCAGGGCCGAATCACACGCTGCCGACCTCGGGTACGGCAAGATTTTCAAGTCCCTTGTCGGTTGATGATTTTGTTAAAAAATCCCAATATACCTATTACACCAAAGATGCACTTCAAAAGGTTGCCGAGGATGTTGCCTTCTTCGCAGAAAAAGAAGTTCTTTCAGCTCATGCAAGAAGTGCTACCATCAGATTTGAGGATACAAAGAAATGAGTGAATTTTTAAATACGCGACTTCAAAAATTGGAAGCCTATACTCCGGGGGAACAGCCCCAGGATAAAAAATACATAAAGCTCAATACAAACGAGTCCCCCTTCCCTCCCTCAAAGGGCGTTATAGATGCTATTACCGACGAAGAAATTGAAAACCTTCGCTTGTATTGTGACCCCGAATGCAAGAAACTGAAAGCAGAGTTTGCCAAGTTATATTCCGTCAATCCTGAAAATGTTTTTCTTTCCAACGGCTCAGATGATATTCTTAATTTTGCCTTTATGGCTTACGGCACAAACGGTGCCGCTTATGCCGACATTACCTACGGCTTTTATTCGGTCTTTGCGGAGCTTTACAGCATTAAAAGTGAAGTTATCCCTCTGAATGATGATTTTTCTTTGAACGTAGATGGCTTTTGCAACAAAGGCAAATTAGTTGTGATTGCAAATCCCAATGCACCTACAGGAATGGAAATCAGTCTTGCAGATATTGAAAAAATCGTCATAAGCAATCCAGACGCCGTTGTTCTGATTGATGAAGCGTATGTTGATTTCGGCGGCACATCATGTGTAGAGCTTACAAAAATGTATAAAAATCTATTGTGCGTAGGTACATTTTCTAAATCTCGCTCTTTAGCTGGTGCAAGGCTCGGTTTTGCCATTGCCAATGAAGAACTCATCAAGGATTTGGAAACCATCAAATATTCAACAAACCCTTATAATATCAATCGTCTTACCCAAATTGCAGGTCTGCACGCCGTTATTGAAAATGATTATTATATGAATAACTGTCAGAAGATTATCAAAAACCGAGAATATACCATAGCGGAATTAAAGGCGCTCGGCTTTGAAGTTCTTCCTTCCAAGGCAAATTTTATTTTTGCAAAAAGCGATAAAATAAGCGGTAAAAAGCTTTATGAAAAACTAAAAGAAAAAGGCGTTTTAATTCGCCATTTTGAAAAACCAAGAATAAAAGAG
>JAZSAC010000125.1:0-4677 GCA_045601645.1 Acutalibacteraceae bacterium
CTATTATTTGTAACTCGTGGGAATTTATACTGTTTGAAATTTCTTTTAATTTAGATGATAAAATTTTTATAAACATATTGAAATTTTTTTTGAAAGTGATATAATTGACTTACCATATTTAATAAGGGAGTAATATTATGAAAAAATTTAGCCTTTTAATAGCATTGATGCTTTGCATTACAATCGGTGGCGTTTACGCTACTTGGTCCTATGCCGGTACCAATGACATAGCAGACTCTTTTGCAGAAGCTAAAGTTACTATTGCTGATGCTGAACTTACCGGCGCTAACGGTACATACAAAATTGAAAGCAATCTTGTTTTGACCGTTGACCAGGCAAACGAAAACCACGAAGCAAAATTAGTTTTCTCTTCTAACAATGGTGATGAGATTTTCCTTAAGGTCACCTTTACACCTGCCACTAACGCTCCACAGACTATCAAAGATTCAGCTGTTCCTTCCGAGCTTTATTTCGGAACAACAACTGCTATGCAGTATAAGATGGATGCTGAGGGCAACTACTCCGAAAGCGGAACCGCAAAAGATATCTTCGCCTTCACTAATCCTTCCGATGGCAATTTCAGCCCCAATGTAAACTGGGTCGAAGAAAGCAACGGTTCCTTCACCTACACCTTGAATCAAACCGAGCTCGAAAGCATGATTACTCTCAACCATACATTTGTTCTTGACCTTAAGAGTGAGCATGATGCTTTCCGTGAAGCACTCACCGGCAACATCGTTGCGCGCGTAACAGATGGTACTGTTTCGTAAGTAATCAATTAAAATTTAACACAAACGGCAAGTGGCTAACTGCCTCTTGCCGTTAACACATTTAAGAGGCAGTTTTAAATGACAGATTATGAAATATACGTTTTTCTTTTGTGCCTTATAGTATTCATTCTGCTTACCGCACTTTCGGTAGTTTGCTTATGCATTATTACGCGTCTTTCCTTACGTTTAATTGAAAGCGGCGCCGATGATGAAAATATACTTAACGAACACATAAAGAAACAATGTAAAAAGAAGCAAAGTAAATATACCAAAATATTTGACTATGCCATATCCGGTGTAGTCTGCTTGATTTTTGTTACAATGCTTATTGGCTCTTTTATAATTCAATGTACCGAAGGCTCTTGTTGCGGCGCATTGCCCACCTACCGAGTGGTTAAAACCGGCTCTATGGCAGAGAAGAATCCAAAAAACACCTATCTGTCAGACAATAACCTCAGCAACCATATTCAGATGTTCGATTTAATTGGAACCGAAAAACTTCCTGATGAGATGAACCTTGAATTATATGATATTGTTGTTTATGAAACCGATGGTATGCTAATAATTCATAGAATTGTTGAAATTGAAGAGCCTAACGAAAGTCATCCTGACCACCGTTACTTTAGACTTCAAGGAGATGCCGTTGATTCGCCCGACCGCTTCCCGGTTTTATATGAACAAATGAAAGCCATTTACCGCGGCAATCGCATCCCCTTTATTGGTAGCTTTATTCTCTTTATGCAATCCCCCGCAGGTTGGCTTTGCACATTACTTATTATTGTTTCTATGATTGCTGCACCAATATTTGATAAAAAGCTAGAAAAAGCAAAACAAAGACGACTACGTATAATTTGTACGGACAAACAAATTCCCTTGAAAAAAGAACTGGTTTTTTAGGGGGACAAAAAGATGATTAAACGCGTTTTGCCTATAATACTTTGCTTTTTAGTTGTTTTTTCTATAAGCGGAGTTTATGCAACCTGGCAGTATACAATAAACATGGTAAACCCCGAAAAAAAAGACCTTCCGGTTTCGTTAAGTAGTTTTGATTATCCGGAAATTGTGTATATTATTGATGTTGATTATCTTTCAGGCGAGGGGACTTTTACAGACACTAATTATTATAGAAGTGTTTTTGAAAGCTCTGTTACCGTTCCTAAAGGAACAGAATTATCTTTTCGCATTACAGTATTCAACAACTCAAACGTTGTGCAAGGTTTTGACGGCGTTGTTAGTACAACTTCGGGCTACGATAACGGAAACATTACCTACACCTTAACAAATCTTAAGCGTCCGTACACGGTTGACGGTGTAATGGCCGATGATGTAACGAGAATTCCGGCACAGCAAAAATACCAATACGAAATAACCTTTAAATTTGCGGAAAACGCCACCGACTTTTCCGATGCAACGCTAAACTCGGTGTTAAATTTTGTGTTCAAGCCCTTTGCCGATATTGACCCCGAGCACTTCACATCTCCTGTTGATGGAGCACTTGAAGCCTTCAAAAAGATTTTGAACACACCTGAAGACAGTGCAAGACTTGATGGCATTATGGACCAGAGCAGTAGCACAGGTGCTTATGTGGGCAATGTGGTTGGAAGCTCAAGCAACGATACCACGGTTTTAGATGAGCTGTTTGATGGAAATCTACACCTTATGCTCACCGACCCTGATACAGGCGAGCTTGTGAAAACAAACCTAACCTGTATGATTAAGGAAGAAGATTTGGATAATGACGGTAAGGCCGAAATGACAATTTATATGACACCCGATGATTTATCGGATGCAGGAATTTGGTCTACAATTAAAAATGTTTATATCGGAGTATTTACACAGGTTACCGATACAGATGGAACTACAAAATGGGAACAGCTTGGTGAGCTTTATCACGGCACCTCCCAATGCAACGACTATGACTCCAATATCTTTAACGGTTTCGACCAATCCATCAACACTGACCGTTGGCGTTCTTCACAAGCATATCACGGTGTGAAATCCGGCTCCACGATTGAAAGCATTATCACCGGTTATAAAAATTCTCTTAAATAGATTTTAATGTGAATTAGTGAAAGAATATAATTAAAAGCGAGGTGAAATCACCTCGCTTTTGCTATGTATCGGTCAAAACATGCTGTTTTTCGTAAAAAATTTTTCTTCAAAAATTGCCGCGAACCCCAGTATTTATACGGGTTTCGACAACTTTTGTCCTATTATAACACAAGCCTCGATTCTTCTAACTATTCCAGTAGCTTTCATAAATATATTGACCCCTCTTTTTTAATTTAATGAATAATGAAAAATGAATGATGAAGAATGAATAATTAAGGTGTCGGCAAAGCCGACATTATTTATATCGTGCCAAAGGCACACCGAAACTATTCACTATTCATTATTCACTCGCAAGGTAAAACCTTGCGTTGCCTGTTGCTTTCATATTATATAAATCTCCTTTAAATTCAAATCGTGATAGTATTATTTGTTAAAGGTGGAGATTTATACTTGCAATTAATATTTGAAAAGCATATAATTGTAAAAGATTTTGAAAGGTAGGTTAATTATAATGAAAAACAACACCCTTATTTTTGGGGACAGTTATTCAACCTTTAAAGGTTATGTTCCTGAAGGCTATGCAGTATATTATTCCGAAAACGAAAGACCTGAAACCGATGTGACAAAGGTGGAACAAACCTGGTGGCACCAAGTTGCCCAGGTAGCAGACTTAAAACTTGTTTTAAATAATAGTTGGTCGGGCTCAACCATTGGGTATACAGGTTATAATAATACCGACTGTTCCAAATCATCTTCTTTTATATATAGATTAAGACAACTTATAGATAACGGTTTTTTTGCAAAAAATCAAATTGATACGGTATTTGTTTTTGGTGGAACAAATGATAGTTGGTCAAATGCCCCTTGGGAGAAATAAAGTATAGCGACTGGGAAGAAAAGGATTTATTTTCTGTGTTACCTGCTATATGCTATTTTTTAAAACATTTAAAGGAAGTTTTGCCGCAAGCAGATATTTACTGCCTGATTAACACCGATATAAAACCTGAAATTGCTTCTTGTATGAAAAATGCCTGTGAGAAATACCACATAACACCTATAACTTTTAATAGTATCGATAAAAAATGTGGTCATCCTACAATTCAAGGAATGAAAAACATTAAAGATAGCGTTTTAAATGTTATAAATAAATAAGCAGAACGCGAGGTGAATTTCACCTCGCGTTTGCTATGTATGGAGTAAAACAGCCGATAATTACGAATTTTTTGGATAAAAACAGTAGAACCCCCGTTCATATACGGGGGTTCGTTTTAAATGTGATAAGTTTTTAATTGCTAAAGTTTTATTACTAAAATATCATCGACAAATTGCATACAGCCTTTTTCGGGATAAGAAGGCATTTGATTAACAAATTCCATATCTTTAACATCGCTTTGAGGAACTATCCATTCACTTCGCATAAGAAAGTACTGAAAATATCTGTAATAATACATATAGAAGTCTTGGTTTTGTAAAAAACCGCCACTCATACCAAACATACCTTCTAAACCGTCAAAGCCCCATGGTAATGCTTTATAATCAGCACCAAAGAAGCAAACCTTCGTCTGTCCTGTCTTATAACCCTCAACATCATCCATTTTGGTTGCAACACCTGTAAAATAAGATAAAGCTGCATCGGATTGTTGTTCTTTTGCCATATAAGTTAAATTGGCAAGTCTGATATTACCAAAGATAATAACTGCAACCAAAATAACACTAACTGATTTTAAAACTGTATTAATTTTATATATATCAGCATTCTTAAATGTTATTAATAAGACAAATATGTAAAATAAATTAAAGGCATAGTACATCAATTCATGACTCATATTATTAGTTAACACATGACAGATATTCA
>JAZSAC010000126.1:0-3443 GCA_045601645.1 Acutalibacteraceae bacterium
GCTTTGATGAAGAAAAAGATTATGACCTTGACTATTTTTCAACAGATAAAAGTAAAAAAAATAATTCTCAAGATAATGAAAGTACCACCGACTCTAGTGATATTAAAGAGTTAAATTATGATGATTTTCAAAATAAAACAAACGATGGTGTAGAGTCGTGTGTTGAAATTTCTGATGAAGATAATAATAACAATGACATCAATTTAATAAGTTATGGTAAGAAACATAGTGATATTGTTAAAGAAAATCGTAAGCTTGACAAAGTAAAATTAAAGAATTCCTTAAAAATAGCAGGGAAGGTTGCATTATCTTTATTGCTTATTGGGGTTATTACAGGTTGCTTGATTATTGGTGCATTTGCTGTTTATGTATTTAACTTTGTTGATGATAATGTGTATGAAAATTTAGATGAACTTGCTCTTGATTTTACTACAACTGTTTACGTTACCGATTCTAAAACAGGTGAATATGTTGAGTATCAGCGTTTGCATGGCGAAGAAAATCGTATTTGGGTTGACTTTGAACAAATGCCTCAGAACCTAAAAAATGCTTTCATAGCAGTCGAAGACCAACGTTTTAATAAACATAAGGGTGTTGACTGGAAACGAACAGTTAGTGCTTTTGCTAATATGTTTATTGATTTGTATTCGTCAAATCAAGGCGGGTCTACCATAACTCAACAGTTGGTTAAGAACTTAACTGGTGATGATAAACAATCCCCAATGCGTAAAATTCGTGAAATTATGCGTGCAAGATTTTTAGAGGATAATTATGAAAAAGATACTATTCTTGAGTGTTACCTTAACACAATATGTCTTGCAGGCGGTGTTTATGGTGTAGAAGTTGCATCTAATTATTATTTCGGCAAAAGTACAGATGAGTTAACGCTTGTTGAATGTGCTTCACTTGCTTCATTAGCAAAAAATCCCGAGAAATATAGGCCGGACAAGAATCCTAATGATAACAAAGACAGAAGAAATTTAGTTTTGAGATTGATGAAAGAACAAGGCTATATTACTGAGGATGTTTACAATGAAGCAATAGCTACAGAGCTTGTTGTTGTCGCTGATGAGTCTGCAAAGAGTATTAATCATATTAACAATTATTTTATTGATACATTGATTGAAGAAGTAATTCAACGTTTGGTTGAAGAAACCGGTATGGACGAATCGTATGCTTCAAAGCATTTCTATAACGGCGGTTATAAAATTTATTGTACGCTTGACCCTAATATTCAATCTATTATGGAAGATGAATATTCTAAAACTGATAAATATTTTTATTTAAAAAGCCGTGAAAATTCTAAAGTTACTGTTCAATCAGCAATGACTATTATGGATTATGACGGTCATATTGTAGGTGTTGTCGGCGGTGCCGGCAAGAAAACTGAAAATCGTGGGTTTAATCGCGCTACAATGTCGTTTAGACAACCCGGTTCTACAATGAAACCTCTTGCCGCATATTCTCAGGCAATACAGAAAAACTTAGTCAATTTTTCTTCTGTTGTAGACGATTCTCCTATTAGTAATTACTTTGGTGCTAACAAACCGGGACCTAATAACTGGTATGGTTATTATAAGGGTAATGTTACAATTGCAAAGGCATTAGAAACATCAATAAATACTGTTCCTTGTAAGTTGGTAAAACAGCTGGGTGTAGAAAAAACATTTTATTATGCAACTAATAATTTAGGTCTTGATTCGCTAGATGATACACAGGA
Organism: Acutalibacteraceae bacterium; assembly: GCA_045601645.1. Taxonomy (GTDB): domain Bacteria; phylum Bacillota; class Clostridia; order Oscillospirales; family Acutalibacteraceae; genus UMGS172. The sequence goes on from JAZSAC010000126.1 coordinate 1,721, forward strand.
TATAAATTTGTCGTCGTTAGGTTTAGGCGGTACATCTACAGGAATCACTACAACACAATCAGCAGCAGCATTTGCAGTTTTTGGTAATTTAGGAACTTATTATAAGCCAACTACATTTACCCATATGACCGACCAACACGGTAATGTTATTTTACAAGAAAAAGAAGGTCAAACCGCAATAGATGAAAACACAGCAACTATCATGAATTATTTACTACAAGGTGTTGTTTATGGTAGTGAGGGCACAGGTAAAGCTGCAGCAGCGTTTAGTGATACAATGCGTTGCTATGCTAAAACAGGTACAACAAGCGAGGTTAATGACTGTTGGTTTGCCGGCGGAACACCGTATTATGTAGGTTCGTGTTGGTTTGGTTTTGATATTCAAGAAAAGGTTGATAGTTCAACATTGGCACGTGTTATGTGGATAGAAGTAATGAAAAAAATACACGCTGATTTAGAACCTAAATCTTTTGTTGACAGTGAATTTATCACAAGAAGATATTATTGTACTGAAACAGGTAAACTTGCAACCGAAGCTTGTACATCGGTTGCTGAGGGTTGTTATAAAACTAATTATTCATTACCTTCTGCATGTACAGTTCATGAAGGCGAATTAAGACATGAAGTTGGATTTGTACCTGAAACTGAGAGCAATCCTGAAACCGATAATAATGCAGAGTCAAGCGAAGATGTTACAGTTTCTGATGAAAATTCGAGCAATTCATCAGCTGATAATTCATTAAGCGAATGATTTAATTACTAAAATCCTTTTAATTTATATTAAAAGGATTTTTTTTAAAAAAACACTTGACAATTCTATAAATTTATCTATAATAGAATTATAATAATTCTAAAAAAGGTGTGTTATGACTAAACAACGAAAATTAATATATGATATTGTCAGTAATTCATGTAGCCATCCAACGGTAGAGCAAATTTATTTTTCTGCTAAAGAGGTTATGCCATCAATTGTTATGGCGACTGTATATAATAACATAAATGCATTGACTGAAATGGGCGTAATTAGGCGTGTTTCAGTTCATGGGGAACCGGATAGATATGATAATATAAAAGTACCACATGAACACGTGAAATGTGATTGTTGTGGGATTATAAATGATGTTTTTTTAGATGATGTTTTTACAAAACTAAAGTCACTAACCGGCCTAAACTTAACATCATATGAACTTAATTTACATTATATTTGCGACAATTGTTGCAATAATGATAAATAAAAAGTGGAGGTATTTTTATGAATTTAAAAGGCACAAAAACCGAAAAAAATCTTATGGAAGCATTTGCAGGTGAAAGTCAGGCAAGAAATAAGTATACATACTTCGCCAGCGTAGCAAAAAAAGAGGGTTATGAACAAATCGCAGCTATTTTTCAAAATACGGCCGATAACGAAAAAGAACATGCAAAACTTTGGTTTAAAGCATTAGGTGAGTTGGGTGATACTGCTGCTAACCTTGCAGCTGCAGCTGCCGGTGAAAATTATGAATGGACAGATATGTATGACCGTTTTGCAAAAGATGCTGAGGAAGAAGGCTTTACCGAACTTGCATATAAGTTCCGCGCTGTTGCTAAAATCGAAAAAGCTCACGAGGAAAGATACCGTGCTTTATTAAGTAATGTTGAAATGAAAAAAGTATTTGAAAAAAGTGAAGAGACTATGTGGGAATGTCGTAACTGCGGACATCTTGTAATTGGCAAAAAGGCCCCT
>JAZSAC010000127.1:0-18881 GCA_045601645.1 Acutalibacteraceae bacterium
TTCAACGGCGATGACAGCAATTCTTGCAGCATTAGAGTATTGCGATAATGCCAAAAAGACAGCCGAAGTTTGTGAAGAGGTTAAGGCCGAACTTAAAGCATTGTCTGAGGAGTTGGCATGTGCACGACTTGAAATTGACGGGGCACGTCGAGAAATCGAGAGGTTAAATCGGGAAAATCGTCAATTAAGAATAGGAAATAGTACATTATGACAGAGGTTTTGGCACCCGCAGGGAGCATTGAAACATTAGAAGTGGCGATAAAAGCCGGAGCTGATGCTGTATATTTCGGGACAGAGGGTTTTAACGCACGACGAAACGCCAAGAATTTCACTGTTGAGGAAATGCGTCAGGCAACTCGTTTTGCTCGGATAAGGGGAGCAAAAACATATCTCACATTAAATACACTCACAGCCGACAGTGAACTGTCGGCTGCCCTTCTTGTTGCAGAAAAAGCGGCTGAGTGTGGGGTTGACGCATTTATTGTACAGGACCTTGGTTTAATAAGGCTGTTAAAAAAATATTTACCTGCCATGCCGTTACATGCTTCTACACAAATGTCGGTTCATTCAGAAGAGGCGTTAGAGCCTTTGGCAAATTTAGGCTTTAAACGTGTGGTTGTCGCACGAGAAATGAACAAAAGTTCTTTAGAAAAGTTTTGTCTAAGGGCAAAGGAGTTAAATATACAGGTTGAGGCTTTTGTTCACGGGGCACTGTGCATGAGTATGTCAGGCCAATGCTATTTAAGTTCGGTTTTGGGCGGCAGAAGCGGTAACAGGGGGCTTTGTGCACAGCCTTGTCGTCTCGGGTTTTCGGTAGAAAACGGAACAGGACATGACCTGAGTTTAAAAGACATGAGTTATATCAGTCATATAAAAGAAATGATTGATATAGGTGTACAATCTTTTAAAATTGAGGGCAGAATGAAACGGCCTGAATATGTTGCAGCAGCTGTTGCCGCTGTGCGAGCAGCAACAGATGGCAAAGCAGTTGATGAAAAAAACAAAGAATTGTTGTCCGGAATATTTTCAAGAAGCGGGCATACCGATGGTTATTATACCGACCGTTTGGGCAGGGATATGTTTGGAATCAGAACCGCAACAGATGAGAAGCTTTCGGCAAGGCTATGCAACACAGCACACGAATTATACCGCAGGGAAAGACAAAGCGTTAAAGTTACGGCAAATTTAGAGGTGAAAAAAGATTTACCGATTAAACTCACGGCAACAGATGAAGATAAAAACAGTGTAACGGTTGTTGGTGTAATTCCCGAGATGGCACAAAAAACAGAGTTAGATAAAGCTTTTGCAATATCGAAGATTATTAAAAGCGGCGGAACCTGTTATTATTTTAAAAAAATAGAAACCGATATTGAAAAAGGTCTTACGGTAAGAGGTGGAGACCTGTCGAATTTGCGCAACGCAGCACTTGAATCATTAAGTGCTAAAAGAGCCGAAACCTATAAAAAAACAAGAAACGGCAGTAGGGTTGCAGAGTACAGGCCCGAAAAATTCACAAGAAAAACGACAACCTCAAAAGTAGCAGCAAGCTTTAAGAACATTGACCAAATACCTAAAAACTTAGAAGGGATTTCGGCTGTTATATTACCTGTTGAGACGGATTTTTCAAAGTTGAAATTAAATGGCGACATTAAAATTATCGCCGACATACCTAGAGGTATGATGCAAAACGGACAAAAGGTGCTTCAACAATTAAAGTCAGCAAAAGCAAATGGTTGTATTGCGGCTGTTTGCGGCAACCTGTCGGCATTTACATTAACAAAAGAAGCAAATATGACACCTATAGCAGGATTTGGAATGAATATTTATAATTCTGAAAGCCTGAAGGTCGTGGAAGAGCTGGGGTCAAAGGCTGCGATTATATCTTTTGAGGCATCGCTAAATGATATTGTTAACATGGGGTGCAGTATTCCAAAAGGCATTATTTCTTATGGCAGATTGCCGTTGATGCTTTTTAGAAATTGTCCTCAAAAAAACGGTGGCGGTTGTAAAGATTGCAAGTCAAAAGGTGTGATTGTTGACCGAAAGGGAATAGAGTTTCCTATTCAATGTCGCGGCGAGTTTTCTGAAATGCTTAATTCACGTCCGGTTTGGTTGTTTGACCGAAAAAGCGAATTAACAGGAATTGATTTTGAGGTCTTGTATTTCACCGATGAGGAAAAAGAACGCTGTGAGCAGGTGATTGCAGCATATAAAGTCGGCTCGTCACCCGATGTCGAATTTACAAGAGGTTTATACTACCGAGAGGTATATTAACAAATATGTTAAGAAAAGGAAGAGCGATATGAGAAAGAAAAATTTTAAAGCAGAGTCTAAGAGATTGCTGGACTTAATGATTAATTCGATTTATACCAATAAGGATATTTTTCTGCGTGAAATAATATCAAATGCGAGTGATGCTGTTGATAAACTTCATTACATTTCTTTGACCGACGAAGCCGTAAGAAAAAAGTGTGATGAATTTAGTATACACATTGAAACAGATAAAGAGAACCGTACAATTACGGTTTCCGACAATGGTATTGGCATGGGCGAAAAGGAATTAGAAGATAATTTGGGAACAATAGCAAAAAGTGGTTCTTTAGCCTTTAAAAACGAGCTTGATGCCAAAGAAAATACCGACGATGCTAATATTATCGGTCAATTTGGCGTTGGCTTTTATTCGGCGTTTATGGTTGCGGATAAGGTAACGGTAATAACAAAAAAATATGATTCTGATACAGCTTTAAAATGGACAAGTGAGGGTTGTGACGGATATATAATTGAAGAGTGTGAAAAAGATGGTGTCGGTACAGATATTATAATGCATATCAAAAATGATACCGAAGATGAAAAGTATTCCGCTTATTTAGAAGCGTATAAAATAAGCTCGCTTATAAAACAATATTCGGATTATATAAGGTATCCGATAAAAATGGAGATGGAGTCGAGTAAAAATATTGCCGCCGAGGGTGAAGAGCCAAAATATGAAACTGTAACCGAGATTAAAACTCTAAACAGTATGGTACCTATTTGGCAAAGGCCTAAATCAGAGGTGTCGGACGAAGATTGTGCAAATTACTATAAAGAAAAATTCATGGATTTTAAAGAACCTGCATTGACAATCAGAGTAAATGCTGATGGACTTGTCTCTTATAAGGCAATGCTTTTTATTCCGTCTGCTGTTCCTTATGGATATTTTACAAAAGATTTCGAGAAGGGGCTTCAGCTGTATTCAAGCGGTGTGCTTATAATGGATAAGTGTGAACAGCTCTTGCCCGACCACTTTAGATTTGTTAAAGGTGTTGTTGATACACAGGATTTATCGCTCAATATTTCGCGTGAGCTTTTACAGAACGATAGACAGTTAAAGATTATAGCAGGAAATATTGAAAAGAAAATCAAATCTGAACTTAGCAAGCTAATGGAAAATCAGCCCGAAAAATATGCTGAATTTTGGAAAAATTTCGGAATACAATTAAAATACGGTGTTGTCAGCGATTTTGGAATGCATAAGGAAGCAGTTTTGGATTTGCTGATGTTTAACTCATCGAACAGCGATAAATTAACAACATTAAAAGACTATGTGGGCAGAATGAAGTCAGAACAAAAATATATCTATTATGCATGTGGTGCAACGGTCGAAAAGATTGCTTCATTGCCACAGATTGAGCTCTGTCGTGATAAGGGTTATGAAATTCTGTATTTAACCGATGATATTGATGAATTTGTAATCACGGGATTGGCTAAATTTGATGACAAAGAATTTAAGGCAGTAGATGCAGAAGATTCGGATTTACTAACAGATGAGGAAAAAAGCAAAACCGAAGAAGCAAGAGAGAAAAATAAAGAGCTTTGTGAGTTTGTAAAAACAACCTTGGGGTCGAAAATATTTGATTGTGTTATTTCCGACAAACTCAAAAGTCATGCGGTTTTTCTGTCGTCAACCGGTCCTGTGTCATTAGAGATGGAAAAATATTTTGCCGCAATGCCTGGTGAACAGGAAAAACCTAAGGCACAAAAGGTATTAGAGCTTAATTCTGACCATGCTGTTTTTAAAACATTAAAAGATGCCTTTGAAAATGATAAACCTAAGGCAGAAAAAATTGCAAAAATATTAAATGCAAATGCGTTTTTAATTGCCGGACTGCCGTTAGATGATGCAGTAGATTATTGTGATACGGTCACAGAACTTTTAACCGAAAAACAATAAAAAAACAAAAAAGCGGATAACAGTAAGTGGGCATATAGGTAATATGGCTAAATTACTTTGTGTATTTTTGAAAAACCTCTTGACAAAACAGCGACTACGTATTATAATGGCGTAGTCGCTATTGCGTTAAGTTTGAGGCGGTATAGCTCAGTTGGCTAGAGCACTCGGTTCATACCCGATTTGTCGTTGGTTCAAATCCGACTACCGCTACCAAATACAATCCGTGCTAATAAGTGCGGATTAGTATGGCCCGGTGGTCAAGCGGCTAAGACACCGCCCTTTCACGGCGGTAACACGAGTTCGATTCTCGTCCGGGTCACCAAAACAAAAAGAACACCCTTGTGGTGTTCTTTTTTTATTTTAAGTAATTATTAGACAATCAAACAGAAGAAATCAGAAAAGCATCAAAATGTTTTTGTAAAGGCATCTTGATGCTTTTTAAAGTATTTATTGTTAATTTTAGTCTGCTAAGGCTGTTATAAGGTCTTTTAAACCTCTTTCAAAATCCACACCGTAGCAATGGTCGGTTCCGCCTGCTGCGGTGCGTCTGATACTGTCAACCGTAAAATCTACTGCGATTTCGGTTGCCGACGACAATGATTTGCCTTTAACTAAAGCGGCAGTTAGCGCAGAGGCGAAAACATCACCTGTTCCGTGATACATTCCGTCAATTCTATCCCTAAAACAATAATCAATAATCTTTGTTTGTGTATCTAAACAGGCGGCACCAAGTGTTTTGTTGTCAAAATATACACCGGTTAACACTATTTTTCGCGGACCCAACTCACCGAGTTTGTATAAAAGCGACTCGATATAATCCTTTGTATATGGCCCTTCTTTATATTCCATGCCCAGCATAAATATCGATTCGGTAATGTTAGGAACAATAATATCTGCTTTTTCACACAAATGTCTCATCGATTTGGCGAAATTTAAATCAAAAAGAGCGTACATTTTTCCGTTATCGGCCATTGCAGGATCAACCAAAACAAAGTTTTGATCGGTCTTAAAGGTATCTATAATATTCACGACCTGTTGGATTTGCTGTTCTGAACCGAGGTAACCGCTGTATATAGCATCAAAGGTTAAACCTAACGAATGCCAGTGTTTATAAAAAGGCTCTATATCCTCGGTTAAATCGCGAAAGGTATACCCGTTTATACCGCCCGTATGTGTTGAAAGAATGGCGGTGGGAACAACAGAGGTTTCTATTCCTGCTGCTGAAATTACAGGTAACGCAACGGTCAAAGAGCATTTTCCAAATCCGGAAATATCATGAATAGCGGCTACCCTTTTTTGTTTTTCCATCAAAAACACCTTCAATCAAATTTGGGCATAGCATCAAAACCTGCCTGCAACTCTTCGTCGGTGGGAATATAGTCGGTCATTTTGCCGTCGTGGAATTTTTCATACGACATCATATCAAAATATCCGGTACCTGTAAGGCCGAAGAGAATGGTTTTTTCCTCGCCGGTTTCCTTGCATTTAAGAGCCTCGTCAATAGCCACGCGAATAGCATGACTGCTTTCGGGCGCCGGAAGGGTACCCTCAACTCTTGCAAACATTTCGGCGGCTTCAAAGACCTTGGTTTGTTCAACCGATACTGCTTCCATAATTTTGTCATCATATAATTGTGACAAAACAGGGCTCATTCCGTGATAACGTAAACCGCCGGAATGACTTGCGGCAGGTATAAATTGGCTACCTAAAGTATACATTTTAGCCAACGGACAAACCGAACCGGTATCACAATAATCATAAGCAAATTTTCCTCGAGTAAGACTTGGACAAGAAGAAGGCTCAACTGCGATAAAGCGATAATTAGCTTCGCCTCTTAATTGTTCACCTACAAAGGGAGATATAAGACCACCTAAATTAGAACCACCGCCTGCACAACCTATTATAATGTCGGGTTTTTCGCCGTATTTATCAAGCGCCGACTTTGATTCAAGACCTATGATGGTTTGATGTAACAGCACCTGATTAAGCACACTGCCCAATACATAACGGTAACCTTCCATACCACATGCTGCTTCGACTGCTTCGGAAATTGCGCAGCCTAGGCTGCCCGAGGTGCCTGGGTGGTTTTTTAAAATTTCTCGTCCGACAGAGGTGGTTTCTGACGGGGACGGTGTTACCGAACCGCCATAAACACGCATGACCTCACGGCGAAAAGGCTTTTGTTCATACGAACATTTTACCATAAAAACTCGGCAGTCAAGCCCAAAATACGCACATGCCATTGAAAGTGCCGTACCCCATTGACCTGCACCGGTTTCGGTAGTAACACCCTTTAAGCCTTGTTGTTTGGCATAAAAAGCTTGGGCTACAGCAGAGTTCAGTTTGTGACTTCCGCTGGTATTGTTTCCTTCAAATTTATAATATATTTTAGCTGGGGTATCAAGAAACTTTTCAAGATTATATGCTCTTACCAAGGGTGCGGGACGATACATTTTGTAAAAATCAAGAATTTCTTGCGGAATGGGTATATAAGCATCGGTTTCGTTAAGTTCCTGATATGCAAGCTCATCACAAAAAATCTTACTCAATTCAGCGTGAGTGATAGGTTTTAAGGTTTTAGGATTAAGAAGAGGTGCCGGTTTGTTTTTCATATCGGCACGGACGTTGTACCAGCTTTTAGGAAGCTCGTTTTCTTCAAGAAAAATTTTGTAAGGAATTTCTTTGTTTGACATATTTTTCACCTTTCTATAATCGGGAATAAGAAAAAAACAACCCTATCCCAGTGTTGTGCTGGGACAGGGATTAAAAATCTCTGCGGTGCCACCCGGCTTGGCGCTTTTTGCGCCCGCTTTACCGTACTTCATACGGCACCCTTTGTTAACGAAGGGAACTCCGTCTCGCTTACTTTTAATTCAGCTTGCCCTCGAAAGCCCATTCACTTTTCTTTTCGGTACTGCAATCACACCGCCTGCAGCTCTCTTCGACCAAAGTTAGAAAAATTACTTACTCTTTCTCATCAGTTTAATAAATTAAAACATAATTTTTAACATTTGTCAAGTTTTTTGTTTTGGATTATTTAATAGTAACAACCGTTACTCCGTCTTCACCCTCACCATAAATACCCAAACGGAAGCCTACTACACTTTTGTTTGTTTTAAGATAAGCGTGGACGGCTTTTTTTAAAGCACCTGTTCCTTTGCCGTGTATAATCCAAACAGTCGAAAGACCGGCAAGAACACAATTGTCAATAAAACGGTCAAGCTCTATTTCCGCTTCGTCGCCGTTTAGTCCGCGAATATCAATTTCCGACTGAGCAGTTCTTATGTTTGAGTCGGCAGAGGTGGCTTTTTTTACAGTACGCATTTTTGCAGGTGCGGTACGGTGCTTAATAATCGGCATAAGATTATTTATTGATACGCGGGTTTTAACCGAACCGATTTGAATAAGAACTTCATCTTTGTTTTGGTCTTCTAAAACAATAGCTTCTTTTTGTATATCGGCAAGTATAACATGCTCACCCTTTTTTAAAGGTGCCGTAAATTTTTCTCCGTTGTGGAATTGTGTTTCAACAGGGTCGGCAGCATCTTGTAATTGTGAGACACCAACCTTTATTTCGGCACGTGCTTTTCGAATGCGTTCTTCGACGGGATTGTCGCTTTTTTTAAGGGCTTCTAGTTGGCTTAACAGCCGTTCAGCCTCGACCTTTGTATGTTCAACAATCGCATTTGCCTGTTCCCTGGCTTTTTCTATGGATTTTTTTCGGTTTTTTTCAAGCTCCTCCGCCTGTTGCTGATGTGTGGATTTTAACGCTTCTATTTCACCCTTTAGGCGTGCCGCATCACTACGGTCGGCTTCGGCTTCGTGGACGGCACGCTCTAAGGCACCTACAACACGTTCAAATCTTGCAGCCTCATCATCAACAAGACTTTTAGCCAAAGAAACGGTTTCTTTATCTAACCCTAAGCGTTCGGAAATTGCAAAAGCGTTAGACCTGCCGGGCATACCGACATTTAATTTATATGTTGGTTTTAATGATTCTACATCAAATTCACAACTTGCGTTGCATACGCCGTCTGTTTCTAAAGCATATGATTTTAGCTCGGCATAGTGTGTAGTAGCTCCGATTTTTGCACCTGTTTTTCGAAGCTTTATAAGAATAGCCGATGCCAACGCGGCACCTTCAACAGGGTCTGTACCGGCTCCCAATTCGTCAATCAAAACAAGTGAATTTTGTGTAGCCGATTGCATAATCGAAATAATTCTTTTAATGTGCGACGAAAATGTTGATAACGATTGTTCAATACTTTGTTCGTCACCGATATCGGCTAAAACATTGTCAAAAACCGATATTTCACTACCGTCAGAAACCGGCAACATTAAGCCGCACATTGCCATAAGAGATAATAAACCAAGAGTTTTTATGGTTACGGTTTTACCGCCGGTGTTAGGTCCGGTTATTATAAGAGTATCATACTCGTTTCCTAACGGAATGGTGACCGGCACAACGGTTTTTCGGTCAAGTAAAGGATGACGTGCATTTTTAAGGTATATTTTGCCTTTGTCGTTAACCGTTGGTAGACAAGCCTTCATGTCAAAAGCGAGAGATGCTTTGGCAAAGATTAAGCACAGCTTAACCACAGCATCATATGAGGAAATAATGTTTGGCCCAAAACCTGCTGCCTCGATTGAAAGCTCAGCTAAAATACGTTCTATTTCATTCTTTTCTTTAATTAAAAGTTCACGGATTTCATTGTTAATTTCAACAATCACCATAGGTTCAATAAACAGCGTCGCACCTGATGATGATGTGTCGTGCAACAGACCGGGTATAGACGAACGATACTCAGCTCTAACCGGTATAACATATCTGCCGTCACGCTGGGTAATAATCGCGTCTTGTAAGTATTTAGAATATTGTTGCGAACGCACCATTTTATCTAATCTGTCGCGGACATTCAGCTCAGACGAGTGAATTTTTTTTCTTATATCACGCAAAATCTGTGAGGCGTTGTCGTCCATTTCGTCCTCGCCTTTAATTGAAGTAAAAATTTTGTCTTCAAAATAACGATTGGAAATAAGTGCCTCAAAAAGACCGTCAATGTACGGGGTGTCGATATTTTCACAATGAGCGCGCCATTCTTTAACCGAACGTACGGTTCTTAAAACTTCGGCAATATCCAAAAGTTCACGCATAGAAAGAACGCCACCGTTTTGTGCACGAGTCAGTGAATTTGCGCAGTTTTTAGCATGTCCGAACGACGGAGAGCCAAAACCCGAGCAAAGTCTATAGGCGTTATCGGTTTCCATTAAAAGCTTAGTTGCTTCGTCAAGGCGAGAGTGAGGTGTAAGAGACAACGCTAAATTCTTTGCATCTTCTAATGATGCTTTTGAAGCTAACATTTTAAGTATTTTATCAAGTTCAAGCGTTTTACAGTGATATATAGTCATTATAACTCCCTTTTACAAACCTGTCTCAAGGCTGTGGAAAAAATCAAGTGTTTTAAATTTATGCCCTGTTTGAGCCGTCAAATATCTTTCGGTGATAAAACTCAGATATTTTGCAGTAGGCTCAGGTACTTCAAATGAATATATTTTAGAAAAATCAGAATAAACAATATGTCTCATTGCCGTAAAAACGGTTGCAGGAAGCTCGAAAAACGATACAGGAGTATTGTCATGTGCTTTGCAGTTCGAACAAATAATTTCACCGCCCAAAAAGTCAAGAAAAATAGGAAAGTTATTGTCACAGCCACATTCCTTACATCCAATAAGGTTCGGCATAAAACCGGCAATTACCATCATTCTAAGCTCGGTTACTGCTTTTAACAGGTATAAATTTTTATTTCCCTTTGCTATAAAGTGCAATGAGTTAAGTGCAAGGCGCAAAAAATCTTCGCTTTCTATTTCATACGGCACAAGAATTTGACACAGTTCACATATATATTGTGCAAGACTAAACTTATATATATCAGACCTTAAATCAAAAAAAACATTTTGAGTTTCGGCTTCGGTGATTCGGTATGTATCCTTTGTATGCGTGAAAGTAAGGCTCGAAAACGAAAGCAACGCGGTAGCCGCACCTGTCTTGCTGTTCGGCTTTCTGGCACCCGTCACAAATGCGCTTAACAAGCCTCTGTCACGCGTTAAAACAACAACAACTCGGTCGCTTTCACCGACATTGTTCTCTTTTATTATTAGTCCGTCGGTTGTAAACTTCATTTTGTTCCTGTTCCCCTTTTTTGATTATTTTGCAGTATGACAAATAATCAAACACACTTCCTGTATTTAAAAATTCCTGCCACGCAATTTCACTTTGCATTAAAGCATTACTCCTTAAAAATCAAGTAATACTATTTTGTGTAACAATAAAGATTTTATCGACGGAAATATTTACTGTAAATAATCAAAATAAGTCCTGCAGCAATCGGTAAAAACGAAAAAAGAACAAACCATGCATTTTTCATTACAGCACCCAAAACAATTAAAACCGCCGTAACAAGTAAAAGTATATATGTAGATATAGTAAGTTTCATAAAGCACCTCGACTATTTAATATCCAGTCCAAAGGAGTGAATAAGTCCTTCGCGATTACGCCAGTCTTCCTTAACCTTTACCCAAAGCTTAAGATTACATTTGCAACCAAAAAATTCTTCTATATCAGTCCGCGCAAGTGAGCCTATTTGTTTAAGCATTCCGCCGTTTTTACCAATTATAATACCTTTATGAGAGTCTTTTTCGCAATAAATAGTTGCATCAATCTCTATAATCGGTTCGCCGTTAACGGTATCACGCTCAAAAAACCGTTCGAGGCACACCGCAAGACCATGTGGAATTTCCTTGTCTAACAAGTGAAGAGCTTTTTCTCTTATCAATTCGGTTACAATCACGCTATCCGGTTGGTCGGTCACCTCATCGTCGGCAAAAAAATGTGCAGACGGTTTTGTGTATTTCATTTGTTCTGATAAAAGCTCATCAATTCCGTCGCCCGTTAAGGCCGAAACCGGAACTATTGCGTCAAAGTCATATAAATCACGATATGCTGAAATAACCTCTAAAATTGAAGTTTTATCGGTGAGCAGGTCGATTTTGTTAATACAGAGTATGCATTTTAAATTACGCGCTTTGAGTTGCTCAATCAAGGCCAATTCCGCGGCGGGTATATGTTCGTTTGACAGCTTAAATTTCGGACAAGCCTCAACCACGAGCATGACAGCATCGATATCTGATAATGAGCCGGTAACGGATTTTACCATTTTTTCTCCCAGTCGGTTTTTAGGCTTGTGAAATCCGGGCGTATCAATATATACAAGCTGGTCAAAGTCTTTTGTTATAACACCCATAATTCTCGTACGGGTGGTTTGCGGTTTGTTAGAAACAATAGCAACCTTTTGTTTTAAAATTTTGTTGAGTAAAGAGGATTTGCCTACGTTTGCTCTACCGACTATACATATAAAAGCAGATTTGGTAATGGGATTGTTTTCAATCATTTTTTGTGTTCCTTCAATCTATAAAAGTAACCTCACGCGAAAGGCCCATCTGTAAAAGTACAGCCTCTTCCTTTTCTCGCATGGTTTCAGCTTCAATTCCGCCGTTAACATGGTCATAACCCAACAAATGGAACATGGAATGAACTGTTAAAAATGCAATTTCTCTTTGTAGAGTGTGGCAATATTCTTTTGCCTGTGTTTCGGCATGTTCTACAGAAATAACAATATCACCTAACATTTTTGCATTTGTTTCAGGATTAGTGTCGTATATACCGTTTTCACCCAAAGGAAAAGAAAGCACATCGGTAGAACGGTCAATGCCTCTGAATTCTTGGTTGAGGTCTTTGATTTGGTTGTCATCAACAAACGATACGTCTACCTCGGCGGCCGAAAGAAAGTTTTCGGTTTTTAAAACAGCAATACATGCACGTCGCACTAACATACGAATTCCCGTAGGAATTTTCACAACATTTTGTTTGTTCGTGATAGTTACCTTTACTTTTTCCATTGTTTTACTTTCCTTTCCTTGCCTCATACTTTTCGTATGCTTTAATAATTTTTTGAACCAGTCTGTGACGAACAACATCACGTTCACCGAATTTTGATATAGCAATGTCATCAATACCGTTCAAAATTTTTAAAATTTCTTTTAGTCCCGAACGCTTTCCGTCCGGCAGGTCAATTTGAGTAATATCTCCTGTTACGACAGCTTTTGAGTTAAATCCCAAACGGGTTAAGAACATTTTCATTTGTTCAGAAGTTGTGTTTTGTGCTTCGTCGAGAATAATAAAGCTATCATCAAGGGTACGACCTCGCATGTAAGCTAAAGGAGCAACCTCAATATCACCGCGTTCTTGACATTTTTGAAAATTTTCAGCACCCATCATATCGAAAAGTGCATCATAAAGCGGACGCAGGTAGGGGTCTACCTTTTGTTGAAGGTCGCCGGGCAAAAACCCTAATTTTTCACCAGCCTCAACAGCAGGGCGCGTTAAAATAATGCGATTTACTTTTTTGGAACGAAAGGCATCAACAGCCATTGCTACAGCCAAATAGGTTTTGCCTGTTCCTGCAGGACCGACACCGATGGTGACGGTGTTGTCCCGTATTGCTTCGACATACTTCTTTTGTCCGATGGTTTTAGGTTTAATAGGTTTACCGCTTGAGGTGATACAAATACAATCGGTATCCGAAAGCCGTTCAATGCTTTTAACATCACCGTCGTATGCCAAAGAAATTATATAATGAATATTTTGTTCGGTTATTGACTCACCCTTGCTAATTAAGTTTAGCAGACCGTTAATGGTGCAGGTTGCACGTTCAACGTTTAACGGGTCGCCGGTTATTTTTATTTCACCCGAACGAAATGCAATAGAAACTGAAAATTCGTTTTCTAAAATTTTGATATTTTCATCAAGATTGCCGAAAAGGCTTATAACATGCTCAATTTGTTCAATATTTATAATTTTTTCTGCCATTTTTTCACTTCTTTTAAAAATTTAACTAATAAGCACTTTTAAGGGTGTTTATTGTGTCGAATGTAAAACATATACACATTTATTTTAACTCATTTTCCTTCATAAATCAATAACAAATCGCGTTGCGCGATATTTTCTCGGCAAACATATTCGGCGGTGGCTAAAACACCCTTTTCAGTTACTTCAAAACTAACGGTTTTAGATAAAATTTCTGCATTTTTAAGCTCTGATTTTTCGAGTTCGTTCAATTTTTCTATTGCTAATTCTTTGGCTGTTAAGGCATCTATTTCAAAGGCTCTTATATCGGTTGGAAAATACGTTTTTTCGGTAATGGTTATAGGCAAATACATTGAATTGCTTTCAAATCGGTGATTTGCCGATGTGGTTTCAAAATTACCTTTCATCGAGCCCAAAAACAGCGGAATATCAATACCGAAAAAAGATAAAACCCGTCGTGTTGAGGGCGGTGCGGTATAGTAGGCCTCGGTTTGAGTATAGGTGGCAAGAAACGTGAGTGTACGATTGGTTTGTGCAAATACTTTGCCTGACGAAGTGCCAAGTGAAGCCGTACCGTTTTTATATTCGGTTATGCCTGAAACGAGCAGGTCGCCTGCACTTACGGTTTGCCCTAAAGCAACTGAAACACTGCCTGTTGTGACCTCAATACCTGTAATAACACCATCTCTTGTCGCGATAAGATTACAAGGTTCAGCTGTATTTTTTTCGGTTTCAATAGCCTCCGATATATTTACGGTTGCTTTTACTCCTTCAATATTGACTGAAGCCCAAGCGATTTTATCAATTTTTAAGGCTAAGCGTGTACGTAAAACCTCAGGGTCAATTGAGCGTCGCGAAGCACCTTCATATAATCCAAGCGTTTTACAAACAGACAAAACCTCGTCGCTTGAAAGCTTTTCGGCACCCACCACCTCAATGTTCCAAATATATGATGACAGCCAAAACAGAGAGATAAAATACAAAGAAATACCGATTGCAAACCCCACTCTTAAACGGTAACGCTTTAAAAACAAAGGCAAGCCACAGCGTTTTAACACCTTGGTTCTAACTCGGTTTTTGCCTTTTAAGCGGTGAAGGTCAAGATAATCCTTAACCGAAATACAGGCTATAATTTTGTTGTTTAGGCGTTTTATTTTCCAAACCGAAACACCCGCAACAGCTAATTGGTTAAGCAGGCGTTCGGGAAAATCTCCGGTAATAGAAAAAACAACATATCCAAGCAAATATCTAATAAAAGCAATCAACATTTTTATTCCGCCCTTACACAGTATTCCAATTGCTCAATACAGCCGGTTATTATTGCCGAGCTTTCGGTGAAAGAGGTGATGCTGAGGCGGTTGCCTATAAAAGAGACTGTACCGTTTGGAATACTCAGTCTAATTAAATTATCGTAATAATCTAATACGCCTTTACACCCATCTACAGAAGCTTCGGTGTTTGAACAAAGTCTGATAATAGGCCCTTTTATTTCATTTATCATATCTGATATTCCAAAACGCACCTTGTCTTTCTTTTTCTTAATATCGGTTTTTAATTTTTTGCCCATATTCATTCTCCTTATAACACATTATTAAAACTTATGTATTTATAACAGTATTCATTCTGTTGTATGGGCATATATTTTAAAAGAATTTATCAAAGGGAGTTTGTCATGAAATGTATTGGTATAGGCAGTTATTTTAAAAAAATTTTCACTTTAACAATAGTGATGGTATGTGCAATAATGGTGTTGAGCCTGTCGGGAACGGTTAAAACAGGAATTCAAAGCGGCTTAAATTTGTGTTTTGAAAGTGTTTTGCCGTCATTGTTTTTGTTTACAATTATTTCGCTTTTTGTTGTGTATGCAGGGTATAGCAGTGTGTTGGGCAAACTGTCTTATTTTGTAATAGGCAAACCTTTGGACTTGAATGCCGAGCAAAGCGCTGTATACGTAATGTCGTTTTTATCTGGATATCCGGTGGGGGCAAAGCTTGTTTCTTCATTGTACACAAATCAAAAAATCACTTTAGAACAGGCACAGCGACAAATACTTTTCAGCATAAATGCAGGACCGGCTTTTATATTGGTCGCGGTGGGCGAAATGACGTTAAACTCAAGGCAAGACGGTGTAAGATTGTTGGTAGCACATATAGCATCCTCTATTATATTAGCTGTTATGGTAAGATTTTTTATTAAGTATAAATGCAAGACAGAGCATACAAATAAAAGCTTTACAGAAACAAATGTATATAATTTATCCGACAGCTTTGTAATTGCTGTAACCGAAGCTGCAAAAACAATGTTTTCCGTTTGTTCTTTTGTTGTGCTTTTTTCTGCAATTGGTGCGTGTCTTTCCAAATCATCGTTGCCTGAAAATACAACACATGTTTTAAAAGGTTTGTTAGAGGTTACGGTAGGTGTGCAAGGCTGTAATCGTAATGAGTTGGTAAGGGTTGCGTTTTTTCTGGGCTTTGGCGGAATTTCGGTAATTTTTCAGGTTTTGTCTGTGGCAAAAAATTTAAAAATCAAGGCAATACGGGTTGTTGTTGCTCAAATAATAAGAGCGGGATTGTCATTGGCAATTATAATGCTGTTAGAAAAACTTTTTCCGCGCAGTGTTGATACAATATCATTTTCACAAGGTGTTCAAACTGCGGCTGTACACAATTCACCTGTTGCAGCAATTTTTCTTTGTTTGTTAAGTGTTGTTTTAATTGTTTTTGTAGAACAAAGCAAAAAAACGTCTGCTGTTGACAGATGATTTTTAAAGTATTATAATAACAAATGATAAGATAAGATAAGAGGAAGAATTATGTCGGATAAAAAATTTTTTGACAGTTCTATTGTGCCTATGTGCAGATATTGTAAAAGCAGTCGTGAAATTTCAGGCGGAATGGAATATTTTTGTGTTAAAAAGGGTGAGGTTGAACCAACCGATAGTTGTCGAAAATATGAGTATGATGTTTTGAAACGCACACCAAAGGTACAAGGTTTGGAAAACGATTTTAAGCCTTCGGATTTTAAGCTTTAGTGTTTTTAAAGAACAAGCTTTTTAGAAAAAACTATTGACAAAATAAGCTTTGATGGCTATAATAATTCCTGTGCTGTTAAGGCATATATATGGTGGGTATAGCTCAGTTGGTTAGAGCGCCAGATTGTGGCTCTGGAGGCCATCGGTTCGATTCCGACTACCCACCCCATGAAAAAACCTCTTTACGAAAGTAAAGAGGTTTTTTCAATGATGTTTGCCTTACGGCAAATGATGTCGCTTACGCTAATGTTTTGGGCAAACATTGCATCATATGGCGGCAATTCTAAGCATGATTATATGGAAAGTTGTTTTGCATAGTTTGATGGTGAAACTCCATATTTCTTTCTGAACGCACGGCTGAAATATAAAGGATCATTAAATCCTACAAGAAATGCAATTTCGGAAATGCAAGTATAATCACCGTTATCTATAATGCACTTGGCTTGAGAAAGGCGCTTACTCTGGATATATTTTTGTGGACTTGTGGAATAGATCTTCAGGAAAATTTTGTGAAAATATGTTCCGGAAATGCCGCACAGATCAATAAGGGTTTCAGTTTTTAAATTGCTGTCGTAGATGTGATTTTTTAAATATGAGATAGCAGGGGCGATGACAGCATTCTTTTTTTTATCGGCATATGTAAGTTGTTCTATATTCTTCAAATATGCCAGAAGATTATAAATAATCGAATAACACCGGTAATGTGCTGTGATATCTCCAAAGTTCCACATATCAGCCAAATGGTCTCTTAATTCAGCAGCGTCCGGGAACCCATCAATAGAACGGACATAAGGCTTTGAGAGGTTAATATCACCTGTAAACCAGATCGAAATGTACCGACAAGGAGCATCAGTAAGGGACATGTAATTATACCGAGCACCTTTTGGTAAAATATAAATATCACCCGGATGGGTAACAAATGAGTATTCTGGAAAAATATACTGAACAGACCCTTCGGTACGAAGGACGATGGCACTACATTTTCTGGAATGTATCGACCTTGATCTATTTGAGGTTCCTGCAAAGATATCTTCAACTATAATGTTTTCGTGGTTTTCAAACATAGTCTTTACCCCGTAACTGTAGAAATATCACAACTATTCTAACATAAAAGATATATGTAATACAAGTTGGATATGAAAAAATAGTTTAGGAAAATCCATATTGTTGACTATATTCTATGTACATATATTTTAACTGTGATATAGTGATAAAAAACGTTGGGAGTGATGGAATGTGGCACGTGATGATAGACTTGATATGGTTTCCGGATCTCTTTGGGGAAAATTCTAAAGTTCTCAGGCTATTTTATGCTGACTTCGTTTCTGCAACAGCTTTATAGTGCAGCAGACATCATTGTGGTAGGTCGTTTTGCTGGACAAGATGCTTTGGCAGGCGTTGGAACATGTACTGTTGTGGTTAACCTCTTCCTGAATTTTATTCTTGGTTTTTCCGCAGGCGCAACGATTGCCCTTGGTCAGGCACTTGGAGCCGGTGAACGTAAAGAAATAGGAAAGGTAGTGCATACAGTTTTAGCGATTGCTGTGCTTTTTGGTCTAATAGTCTTTATTATTTGTCTTGTGTTTACAAAGAAACTTCTGAACTTTGTTAATGTGCCGCAGAATATTATGCCAGAAGCGTCTGCTTATCTGCGAATTATTTCTATTGGTTACATTCCTTTATCGATTTATAACTTTGGAGCGGCGATTCTGAGGGCTAAAGGGGATACCAAACGAGCATTGTACATTGTTATGGTTTCGGGCCTCATCAATGTTTTGCTAAATCTTTTTTTTGTGTGTGTTTTTAATATGAAAGCCAGTGGCGTCGCTCTGGCGACTGTTATTTCACAGATATGCACAGCGATAGCTATGCTATGCATACTCTGTAACCAGATGGATGAGACAAGAATTTCATTACGAAAAATACAAATTCACAGAGCACAGTTTTTGAGAATTATTAAATACGGTTTACCATCGGGTATTCAAAGCACAGTATATTCACTATCGAATACTTTAGTTCAATCAAGCATAAACGGTTTCGGTTCGGCGGCCATTGCAGGAAGTGCAGCAACTTCAAGTATTACGGATTTTTATAATGCTATGTGCAATAGTATGTACCACGCTGCGATTGTTTTTACAAGTCAAAATTTTGGTGCAAAGCAATTTAAGCGAATAAAAAGTACAATTTGGATATGTGTAGTCTATAGTTTGGGGTTATGGGCAATTCAATCCTTCATTGCGTTTTTCTTTGGTGATTTTCTGATTGGTCTGTATGTACCGGACGAAGAGGTCGTCTTTGAAATGGCTGTGCGGAAGTTTAATATTTTAGGGTATTCTTATGGCTTGTTGGCGTTGATGAATGTTATGAGTGGTGCACTCCGTGGCATAGGTGCATCATTTATAAATATGATTACTGCCATTATCGGTGTTTGTGGCATACGTATTCTGTGGATTTTTACTGCTTTTCGGATGATCGGTACCTTTGATGTGCTATTTTTCTGTTACCCGTTGTCCTGGATCGGTACAGTTGTTATACATAGTTTTATGTTTTTTATATTATTCAGGAGAATCAAAAAGAACGAAAGAAAAGAAGTGCATCTTCCATGACGTGCGTCACCCGTGGTATGTGAAATTTTGCTTCGTTAGTATGTGGGTGATTATATTGCAGAATTAACATATGTTTTGGAGAAAATCAAGTTTTAGACCGGTTCCATTTTG
>JAZSAC010000128.1:0-2057 GCA_045601645.1 Acutalibacteraceae bacterium
AAAACATAACAATTTTTATTAATTTTATAACATTTTTCTTATAACTGCAACAAAAATAACAATATTGTAATTATGTGCTAAATGTAATATGACATTTGTTTTGTTTTACTTGACCGAAACCCTAATGTGTTATAAAATATAAGTTAAAAGAATCTGGAAAGGAACAAGATATGTTTTCGTGTTGTGATATGTGTGCCTATTATTGTTATGACGATGATAGCGAGGATTATATTTGTATGGCGGATATGGACGAGGATGATTATTTGAGGTTTATTACAAGTAGTGACCGAAATTGTCCTTTTTTCAGAGCTGATGATGAGTATAAAATAGTGAGAAAGCAAAATTAAGATAGCGTCGTTGAGTAAATTTCAACGGCGCTATACATTTATGTATATTATATTTTTAATGTGTTTTCGGAGAAGTAGAAGAAGCATACTCTTCAGTAAGATTTTCACCTTCCAAAATTGTACGGACTGTTTAGCCTTCGTGTTTATTCAAATGTATTGCTATAACAGTCTTGTTAGCCTCTTTTAGCATTGCTGTATAGCGGTCAACAAGTCTGCGCAGCTTTGCCGAAACACGAATATTCTTTGTAGGACCGAGCTTTGATAAAACATAATTTAAATTATTTCTTTTCCCATACTCGATTTGTTCGGCATAAAATATATGGGAACGGCTGTTTTTACAGCTTTCTCAGAATTATAATAAATCGGAGGGATAAAAATGAATAAAATTATGACGGTCACTACAACGATGACCTATGCTAATAAAGCCAAAGATATTTTGGCGGAAAACGGAATTTTGGCTGACGTTAGGAAAGTTCAAGGCGGAACAGCGGCGGGGTGTCTTTATGGAATTGTTATAAATAATAAGGACTATAAAAAAGCAGAAAGTATTATGTTAGATAATGGTATAAGAATTATTTCGGTTAGGGAAGTGCCGACATGATATATTTTGATAATGCGGCTACAACCGGTCACAAACCAAAACAGGTTGTTGATGCAGTTACCGATTCGTTAATCAATATGTCGGTAAACCCCGGCAGAGGCGGTTATAAAGAATCGGTTGAGTGTGCAGAACGGGTTTATAATTGTCGTAAAAAAATATCGGATTTTTTTGGAGCAAAGGCACCTGAAAGGGTGATTTTTTGCAATAACTGTACAACCGCTTTAAATTTAGTTATTAAGGGTATTTGCCGACCTGGTGATAAGGTTGTTTCGTCAAGTCTTGAACACAATGCGGTGGCAAGGCCGTTATATAAGCTACAAAGACAAGGTGTTGATGTTGACTTTGCTGAGGTTATTTTCGGCGACCGAGAGGCAACGGTACGTTCATTTGAACGTTTGATAACGCCCGAGACAAGATTGGTTGTATGCACCCATGCTTCTAACGTAACAGGCGAGGTTTTACCGATTGAGGAAATCGGTAAAATATGTTGTAAAAACAATGTTCCTTTTGCTGTTGATGCAGCACAAACTGCAGGAGTGTTGGAGATTGATGTCAGAAGGCTGTGTATTGATTATTTGTGCATTGCTGCACACAAGGGCTTATATGCACCTATGGGTATAGGTGTGCTAATATCATTGGGTGAAATTCCCGATACTTTAATTGAGGGCGGAACAGGTTCTATGTCGTCGGGATACGAACAACCTGCTGATTATCCCGAACGTTTTGAAAGCGGAACCTTGAATGTTCCTGCAATTGCCGGAATTTCGGCAGGGATAGATTTTATAAATTCGCGTTCAATTAAATCAATTTATAAGTATGAGCTGACATTAGCACAGTATATTTATGAGCAACTGTCGAAAATAAATGGGGTCGTGCTATATTCCGACCGACCGCAATTAGATACACATGTGCCGACAGTTTCATTTAATATTAAAGGTTTTGAAAGCAACCGTGTTGCCGAGTTTTTAGCTAATGAATCAATTGCAGTAAGGGCGGGATTGCATTGCGCACCTATGGCCCATCGCAGAATAGGTACTATTGATATAGGTACTGTCAGGGTTTGTTGCTCGGTGTATAATAACAAAGCCGAAGCAGATGCACTTATAAAT
>JAZSAC010000129.1:0-1585 GCA_045601645.1 Acutalibacteraceae bacterium
TTTAAAACCAATATTGAAAATGTATTTATTTACGAGGAGGAATAACGATGGATTTTAAGAAAAAGCTTAAAACAAGACTTTATTTTGGCATCTCTTATATTGTGATAGGTGTTGCAATGATAATAGTTGCTTTAACCGTAAACGGTACAAGCGAATATTTATCTTCCTTTGGCACAGCGCTTCTTGTTATCGGTATAGCGCGTGTCAGAAATCATTTCATAATAACCAAAAGTGATGAAACTATTAAAAAACAGCAAATTGCCGAAACCGATGAACGAAACATTGCCATAGCAAACAAGGCAAAAAGTTTTTCTTTTAACCTGTATGTTATTTTAGCTTGTGTTGCGGTAATAGTTTTGCAGATAACGAAAATTACCGAGCTTGCCACAACAATCGGTATGACCGTATGCTCTTTGCTTTTAATCTATTGGGTCAGCTATTTCATCATTCGTAGAAAATCATAGAAAAAAAGGAGCCATCGGCTCCTTTTTATTTTGATAAACAAGTGTGCGCTCCGCCAACTTACTCAAATCTTTTTTGGTGTGTATTCATTTATTTATATTTTTTATAAAATTTCTCGGAGAAGTGCCGTATTGCTTTTTAAAGTTTTTGGAAAACAACTGAGGGTCGTTATAACCACAGGCGGTTGCAATATCTGATATATTACTCATTCCGCCTTTGATAAGAGCTTGCGCATGTTTTAGGCGCAGGTCGGTAAGATACTTTGAAAAGGATATTTTTGTGAGGTTTATGAATGCATACGATACATATTTAGAACTGTAATTAAATTGCTTGCTAATACTATCCAGTGTTAACCCTGATTCTATATAGTGAGTGTCAACATATTGCTTCAGCTTAACTATGCCGTTAACCTTATTATTTATTGAATTTTCTTCGTTTGTATCACACAGATATGAAAGAGTATGTAACAGCAAGCCCTCACAAATAAGGTCAATATTGTTTTCATTAGCTTTTTCGAAATCCGACATCCATCTGTTACACAGAAAATCAAATTCATGATATACAGGGGAGGAGTATGAAATTTTAAGTCTTGTAAATAAACCTGATGCGCGAAGACCTATAAAGGTAATGTAAATATATTGTAAATTGTCATAATTTTCAATAAAGTACGGCTTTGAGGAAAAGGTGAAAAACAAATCACCTTTATTTATTTCGAAAATTCCATCCTTGGTATGTAAAGCGCCGGAACCGCTTGTGACAATATATAGTCCATAACATGAAGGAATAATAAAGAAATGTTTAAATTTTGCTTCCTTTTCATATATGAAATTGATTATGTTAAGGTTTTCCATAACGTTTTTTGTCTTTACAAATTTGCAAATATTGTCTTCCATTTCACATCACCATAGTTATTATATCAAAAACAACGCGTCGGTCAAGAAGAAATGTGGATAATTTACTGATATATGCGGAAATTTTCCATTTAACTTCGATGATTTCTAATATATAATCATTATAGCAACCTTAATAATTAGGAGGTAATTATATGAAAAAATGTAAAGTCGGAGTTGTTGGTATTGGAAGAGGCAGAATGGTTTGGCGTTTTTGCAATGATGCCGATAAT
>JAZSAC010000130.1:0-3200 GCA_045601645.1 Acutalibacteraceae bacterium
ATTTTTAATAATTATGAAAATTTCAACATATTTACCGTTATTTTTTACGGTTAGGAGGCTTGGAATTGAAAGATATTTATACAACTGAAATTTCTAAATCTAATCGTATTCAAAAGTTAATAGATGACCTATATTCAGGTACACCTACTATTGAATCAACTCGTGCAGAAATATTAACTGAAAGCTTTAAAAACAGTGAAGGTTTACCAATTTATTTGCGTAAATCTCATGCATTTAAAGCAATGGCAGAAAAACTGCCTGTTGTTATTCGTGATAACGAATTAATTGTAGGTTGTAACTGTGTTGCACGTCGAGGTTGTCAAACTTTTCCCGAGTTTTCTAACAAATGGCTTGAGGATGAGTTTGATACAATTGCTGACCGTAGCGCAGACTCATTTTACATTTCCAGTGATACTGCTGCAAAATTAAAAGAAGTTCATAAATATTGGCAGGGACGAACAACAAGCGAACTTGCAACTTCATATATGACAACCGAGACCTTAACTGCTATAGAGCACAACATTTTTACTGTTGGCAATTATTTTTATAATGGTATAGGTCATGTTAGTGTTGATTATGCTAAGGTTCTGAAAATTGGTTTTAAAGGAATTTATAATTATGCTAAATCAGAACGTGATAAGTGTAATATATATGATAGCGACTATACAAAACGTTACTATTTTCTTTCATCTGTAATGGAAAGTTGTGAGGCTGCAATATTATTTGCCAAGCGTTATTCTGTTGCAGCCGCTGAACTTGCCTCTAAATGTACCGATATCGTAAGACGTTCTGAGCTTCAAACAATATCAAATATTTGTAGCAAAGTGCCTGAAAATGGTGCTGAAAGTTTTTATGAAGCATGTCAGTCATTTTGGTTTGTTCAATTATTATTACAAACAGAGTCGAGCGGTCATTCTGTTTCTCCGGGTCGTTTTGACCAATATATGTATCCTTATTATATTAAAGATATTGAAAACGGTAAACTTACAAGAGAACAAGCACAAGAGCTTATTGATTGCGTATGGGTTAAGCTTAACAGTTTAAATAAAGTACGTGACCAACTTTCTGCAGAGGGCTTTGCCGGATACAGTATGTTCCAAAATCTTATAGTTGGTGGGCAAGATATTAACGGTTTAGATGCAACAAATGATTTATCATATATGTGTATCAGTGCTTCAATGCATGTTAATCTTCCTCAACCATCACTTTCTATGCGCGTTTGGAACGGCACACCACATGATTTAATGGTAAAAGCTGCAGAACTTACTAAAACCGGTATCGGTTTACCTGCTTATTATAATGATGAAATTATTATTCCTGCTTTAATTTCTCGTGGCCTTTCATTACAAGATGCTCGTGACTATTGCATTATAGGTTGTGTTGAGCCGCAAAAAGGCGGTAAAACTGATGGTTGGCATGATGCCGCATTCTTTAATATGTGCCGTCCGTTAGAGTTGGTATTTTCTAATGGTGTTGATAAAGGCGTACAGGTCGGCTTACGTACCGGTGATATTGCTGAATTTGATACATATGAAAAATTTTATGATGCATATAAAAAGCAAATGGACTATGCTATTAAGTTGATGGTTAATGCAGATAACGCTGTTGACGCTGCTCATATGGAACGTTGTCCGTTACCGTTTGAATCGGCTTTAATTGACGACTGTATTGCAAACGGTAAATCAGCACAAGAGGGTGGTGCAATATATAACTTTACCGGTCCTCAAGGCTTTGGTATAGCTAATGTTGCTGACGCTCTTTATGCAATAAATGAATTGGTCTATAAAACAAAAACTGTAACTTTAGCTCAATACGCCGATGCTTTACGTAATAACTTTGGTTTGCCGTATGATGAATCGTATGCCAAATCATTAACTATAGAAGCTGTACGCAATGTTGTTGCATCCGGTTATAATGTTACCGAAGCTCAAATTGCTGAGATATACCGTCAAGTTGTTGCAAATGATATTGATGCTGACAAAAAAAGCTTCTATCAATCATTGCGTGATAAAATTAAATCACTGCCAAAATTCGGTAATGATATCGATGAGGTGGATTTATATGGCAGAGAAGTGGCATATACCTATACAAAACCTGTTGAAAAATATGAAAATCCACGCGGCGGAAGATATCATGCCGGTTTATATCCTGTTTCTGCTAATGTTCCTCTTGGAATGCAAACAGGGGCCACTCCTGATGGTCGTTTAGCCGGTACTCCTATCGCTGATGGTGTTTCTCCCGTAGCAGGTTGTGATGTTAACGGACCTACAGCTGCTGCCAATTCGGTTGCCAAGCTCGACCACGGTATTGCATCAAACGGCACTTTATTTAATATGAAGTTTCACCCAACTGCACTTAAAGGCGCTTCGGGAATAGAAGGGTTTATTGCACTTATTCGTGCTTTCTTTGACCAAAAGGGTATGCATATGCAATTTAATGTAGTTAGCCGTGAAACCTTATATGATGCACAACGTAATCCTGAAAAGTATAAAGGATTAGTTGTTCGTGTTGCTGGTTACAGTGCATTATTTACTACTTTGTCAAAATCATTACAAGATGATATTATTAACCGTACTGAACAGGGAGGCTTTTAAAGGATATGTCTGATTTATTGAACGTATCCGGTAGAATTTTTGATATTCAAAAGTTTTCTGTTCATGACGGGCCCGGTGTTCGTACCATAGTTTTTTTAAAAGGCTGTGCATTAAGATGCAAATGGTGTTGCAATCCCGAATCACAAAGTTATGAAATTCAAACAATGGTGCAAAACGGTAAAGAAAAAACCATCGGTCGTGATATTACTGTTGCCGAAGTTTTGAATATTGTTAAACAGGATATGCCATATTATCGCCGTTCCGGCGGAGGTATTACCTTGTCGGGCGGAGAAATGCTTTGTCAAAGTGAATTCGCTTATGCGCTTTTACGTTCAGCAAAAGAAAATGCAATAAATACTGCTGTTGAAACAACAGGTTTTGCATCTTATGATACTATTGAAAAGTTACTGCCGTATATAGATACTGTGCTAATGGATATTAAACATATTAACAGCACTAAACATAAAGCATTTACTACTCAGCCTAATGAAAAAATATTAGAAAATGCAGCTAAAATTGCTAAAAATGCAAACAAACTGATTATTCGTGTTCCGGTAATACCTACATTTAATGGTACTGAGGAAGAAATAGCAGAAATTGCTAAAT
>JAZSAC010000131.1:0-10763 GCA_045601645.1 Acutalibacteraceae bacterium
AAACATGTGTTTAATATCGGAGTCAGTCTTTCTTCAACATATGTTAAGGGCACTATATCAGACGGAAGCTCGGCCTTAAGCGGATTAAAATTATGCTTTTTTATATCCTTTTCTAAATCATCAGCGGCATCGCATAAATATATCCACTTACCCAAGCAATAACCCATTCTCAAAAGAACAAATTTATACTTTTCATCACATTTTATTAACCCTAAAATTTGCGAAACTGCCTTTGCTGACGGCTCAGCTGCAAGGTCTATGCTGCAGTTTTGATTTTTTTCTACCTCTTTTTGCTCTGCAAAATAATCATCAATTATTTCTTTTAACTTCGGAAAACACGTATAAGCTTTTTTACTCTTATATTTTGTAAAAAGCCTCAGCATTCTATACGGTAAACCTTTTATAAAAGAAGTGTCATCAATATTGTCAGCTAATTTTAAATCAAAAAGCACTACCGTAGCGGCTGCCGACAACGAATGATATTCGTCATCATTTTTACAATAGGTGCATTTCTTAAACGGATTTGCTCTGCAACACTTTTGCTCATATCCGTCACACCCATCAAGCAATGCCGCCTGTAAAAGCGACACAAACGTCATATCATAGCTTAAGCAAAATTTAGACAAAAAACCGTAATTTTTACCTAAATATCGGCAGAGACCACAGTACACCGCCTTATATATTTCAAAATCTTTTACCTTCATTTCGGGCTTATTCACCGAGATATATCCAAACAAATTATCGCCTGCCTTTTGCCCATTGTTACATATTTTAAATTACAAAAAGTTAATTTAGTGTAAACATTACTTAAAATTACAACAATTTTGCAAGAAATTGCCCCGTATATGATTTTTTGCACCGAGCCACCTGTTCGGGAGTACCCTCACAAACAATATTTCCTCCTCGGTCTCCTCCTTCTGGGCCTAAATCAATAATATGGTCAACAGATTTTATAACATCTAAATTATGCTCAATTATAACCATAGTATTTCCCGCATCAACAAGTCGGTTAAACACCTCTATAAGTCGATGAACATCGGCAGTATGCAAACCGGTTGTAGGCTCATCAAGAATATACATAGTTTTACCGGTAGGACGCTTTGAAAGTTCGGTTGCAAGCTTTACACGCTGAGCCTCTCCACCTGAAAGAGTGGTCGCCGGTTGACCAAGCTTTACATACCCTAAACCAACATCAAACAATGTTTTTAATTTTCGATAAATTTTTTGATGATTTTCAAAAAAATACATGCCCTCCTCAACCGTCATTTCAAGCACATCATGAATATTTTTATCACGATACTTTACTTCTAAGGTCTCGCGATTATAACGACTTCCGCCACAAACATCGCATGGTACATATATGTCAGGAAGAAAATGCATTTCAATCTTAATAATTCCGTCACCCTCGCATGCCTCACAACGCCCTCCACGAACATTAAAAGAAAATCGTCCTTGAGAATATCCTCTCATCTTTGCCTCTTTTGTGGTGGCAAACAATTCACGAATATCGTTAAAAACACCTGTGTAGGTTGCAGGATTTGAACGAGGTGTTCTTCCAATCGGAGACTGACTTATTTCAATAACCTTATCAAGATTTTCTATGCCCTGTATGGATTCGTGTTTTCCCCAAACTCTCTTAGCACCGTTTAATTCACATGCCAAGCGCTCATATAAAACACTATTAACCAATGATGATTTTCCTGAACCTGAAACACCTGTAATTCCAATCATTTTACCTAGAGGTAAAGTAACATCTATATTTTTCAGGTTGTTTTCGGCAACACCGATTAATCTTACTGTTTTTCCATTGCCTAGTCTGCGGTTTTGCGGTACGGGAATTTTTATCCTGCCCGAAAGATAATCACCTGTTATTGATTCCTTGCAATCACAAATCTCCTTGGGTGTTCCGGCACATACAATATGGCCACCGTGTATTCCTGCGCCGGGACCTATATCAACAATATAATCGGCGGCATGCATTGTATCCTCATCATGCTCTACAACAATAACCGTATTACCTAAGTCACGTAATTGCTGTAATGTAACAAGTAGTTTTTCGTTATCGCGTTGATGCAAACCGATGCTGGGCTCGTCCAAAATATATAATACTCCCATCAACGACGAGCCTATTTGTGTGGCTAAACGTATTCTTTGACTTTCACCACCCGAAAGTGTTCCCGAAGCACGCGAAAGTGTTAAATAATCAAGTCCTACACTTTTCAAGAACGAAAGCCTTGACTTGACCTCCTTTATAATTGGTGTGGCAATGCTTTCACCACGCTTATCCAACCTAAGTTTTTCAAAAAATGAAAGGCAATCTACAATTTGCAAATCGCAAAGTTCTTTTATATTCAAACCACCGACTGTCACACTTAAAATTTCATTTTTTAGCCTTGCTCCCTTACAATCGGGGCATGGACATTCGGTCATCAGTGATTCTATCTCGTTACGTGAAAATTCACTGGTGGTTTCTTTATATCTTCTTTCAAGATTGGTTATTACTCCCTCAAAAGATGTAAAAAATTTGCCACCACCCCATACACCGCTTCTTGTAAAACTGATTTTTTCACCCTTAGAACCATACATTATTATATCTTTAACGCTTTGAGGCAAATCACGATATGGAGTATCCATACTAAAACCATAATGTTCAGCAAGACCCTTGTAATAGGTAAGAGCAATTGTACCCTGCTCTTTAGCTCCCCAACCGGTTGTTCCCCAACCACTTGCTCTAATACACCCCTCAGCCAAGGATTTAGAATCATCAGGTATTAACAATAATGGATTGATTTTCATAAATATTCCCAAGCCTGTGCAGGTGGGACATGCTCCAAAGGGACTGTTAAATGAAAACATACGAGGTGCTAATTCGGGCATACTTACATCATGCTCAGGACAGGCATAATTTTCCGAAAAAGTATATTCCCTACCGCCCACCACTGAAATGGTAACTGTACCACCGGAAAGAGCAAGTGCTGTTTCTACACTATCGGTCAATCTTTTAGCAATACCTTCCTTTAAAACCAACCGGTCTACAACCGTTTCTATTGTGTGTTTTTTAGTTTTTTCAAGTTTGATTTCTTCAGAAACATCATAAATCTCGCCATCTACACGTACTCTGACATAGCCATCTTTTTTAATCTTCTCAAGCAGTTTGGTATGCTCACCTTTTTTTGCACGAATAACAGGAGATAAAATAATGATTTTGTCACCATCACCGTTTTCAAGAATTCGGTCAACAATTTGGTCTACCGATTGCTTTACAATTTCTCTTCCGCATATAGGACAGTGCGGAACACCCACATGTGCATATAATAAACGAAGATAATCATATATTTCGGTAACTGTACCAACGGTTGAACGGGGATTTTTCGAAGTTGTTTTTTGGTCAATAGATATAGCCGGTGAAAGACCCTCAATACTATCAACATTCGGCTTTTCCATTTGTCCTAAAAATTGACGGGCATAACTAGATAACGACTCAACATACCGACGTTGTCCTTCGGCATAAAGTGTATCAAACGCCAAAGAAGACTTACCGCTGCCGGAAAGTCCTGTAAATACCACTAACTTGTCCCTTGGTATTTCAACGTCTATATTCTTTAAATTATGCTCTTTTGCACCTTTTATGATAATTTTATCGTTAGCCATAGAATATCCCCTTTAGTATTGCTACATTATATTTTAACCTATATTTTAATAATTGTAAATGTTTTTATTTGATATTTGCGTTTAAACAAAAAAGCAGATAACATACGCTATCTGCTTTTTTATATTTATTTTCCCGCTTGAAGCTTTGCTATTCGGTCACGCAATTCGGCAGCATACTCAAATTCCAAAAGCTTTGCCGCTTGTTTCATCTCAACAGTTAATTTCTTTATCATTTGTTGACGCTGTTCTCGTGACATCTGACGGATATTCTTTTCATCATCATTCTTTGGAGTTATTTCAATAATATCACGAATATCCTTAACAATGCTTTTCGGCACAATTCCGTTCTTTTTATTGTATTCGGATTGTATTGCACGACGGCGTTCAGTTTCGGTAATAGCCCTTTCCATAGATGGTGTAACGCTATCAGCATACATTATAACCTGACCCTTGTTATTACGGGCAGCTCGTCCCACCGTTTGAATAAGTGAAGTTTCAGAACGTAAAAAACCTTCCTTGTCGGCATCAAGAATAGCGACCAACGACACCTCGGGAATATCTAAGCCTTCTCGCAACAGATTTATTCCCACAAGCACATCAAATTCTCCCAGACGAAGCTCACGTATAAGCTTCATTCTTTCAATGGTTTCAACATCAAAATGCATATATTTAACCTTTATTCCAAGATTAAATAAATAGTCAGTTAAATCCTCTGCCATTTTTTTTGTTAAGGTTGTAATAAGCACCCGCTCATTAACCGCAATTCTGGCATTTATTTCAAAAACAAGGTCATCAATCTGACCATCGGTAGACTTAACGATTATTTCGGGGTCAACCAGTCCGGTAGGACGTATAATTTGCTCGGCAACAGTTTCGGCGTGACTTTTCTCAAACTCGCCCGGAGTTGCCGAAACATAAACCGCTTGATTTATGTGAGAGTAAAATTCATCAAAGCTAAGAGGGCGATTATCAAATGCCGAGGGTAAACGAAATCCAAATTCAATAAGATTTTCCTTGCGTGCGCGGTCACCACCCAACATGCCTCTAACCTGTGGTAATGTAACATGCGATTCATCAACAAATAATAGAAAATCTTTCGGAAAATAATCTAAAAGGGTAAATGGTTTACTGCCGGGTTCTCGTCTTGACAATACCCTTGAATAGTTTTCAACACCTTTGCAGGTGCCTATTTCACGCAACATTTCCACATCATATTCCGTACGTTGACGTATACGCTGTGCCTCGATCAACTTGCCGGTGCTGTTGAAAAGCTCAACTCTATGTTCCATTTCATCAAGTATATCTCTTAAAGCTGCTTCCTTTTCTTCTTCAGGAACAATATAGTGCGAAGCAGGATAAATACCGGCATGGCCTAATACTTTTTTAACCTCACCTGTTAATGGATTAATTTCACTCAAACGGTCAATCTCGTCACCGAAAAACTCAACCCTTATAGCAGTATCGTTAGAATATGCAGGAAAAATTTCAACAGTATCTCCCCTAACACGAAACTTATTTCTTGTAAAATTAACATCATTACGTTCGTATTGTAAATCAATCAGCTTATGAATAAGCTCGTCCCGACTTTTTTGCATTTCCGGTCGCAAAGAAATAACCATATTACGATAGTCAATCGGATTTCCTAAGCTATATATGCACGAAACACTAGCAACTATTATAACGTCATTTCTTTCTGACAAAGCGCAGGTGGCAGAATGTCTTAATTTGTCTATTTCATCATTGATTGAAGAATCTTTTTCAATATAAGTATCAGTACCGGGAATGTACGCCTCGGGCTGATAATAATCGTAATAGGATACAAAATATTCCACAGCATTCTCAGGGAAGAATTCTCGAAACTCAGAACACAGTTGTGCGGCAAGTGTTTTATTGTGTGCAAGAACGAGAGTAGGGCGGTTTACTTTTTCTATAATATTCGCCATAGTGAAGGTCTTGCCCGAACCCGTTACACCAAGCAAAACCTGCTCTTTTAAGCCATTTTCAATGCCTTGACTTAATTTTTCGATAGCTTGCGGTTGGTCACCGGTTGGTTTGTAATTTGAATGTAAAATAAACTTGTCCATCTCGTTCTCACCTACCTTAAATTTATTATTACAAATTATATCACAGAATATTTTAAAAGTAAACATATTACAATTTCTGATTTTGCTTACCATAATAAAATAACTGACCTAAATTGTTATCTTTAAATTTAGGTCAGTTTTTTGTCTATTTCTACTATGTTTTTAATATTGACATTTTATTATAGTACAACTTATCTTTGTATACGTCCCGAACCGTCTCCACCTGCAAGCTTTTCTACCTCTGCTAAAGTAACCATATTATAATCACCCTCGATGGAATGCTTAAGTGCAGATGCCGCAACCGCAAATTCAACAGCAGACTGAGTATCTTTTCCTGACAGCAATGAATAAATCAATCCGCCGCCAAATGAATCACCGCCGCCTACACGGTCAATAATATGCAAATCATATTTTTTAGAGAAACAATATTCATCAGCAGAAACATTATAAAGCATTGCCGACCAGCCGTTATCAAAAGCACTATGGCTTTCTCGCAAGGTTATTGCGACCATTTCAAAACCGAACAAATCTGCTAATTGCTTAGCAACCGACTTGTATCCATCATGGTTTAATGAGCCGCCATAAATATCGGTTGATTCGGCTTCAATCCCAAAAACATCTTTTGCATCTTCTTCATTAGAAATGCAAACATCTACATATTTGCAAAGCTCAGTCATAGCAGCACGAGCTTGCTCTCTGCTCCAAAGCTTACCGCGATAATTCAGGTCGCAAGAAATTTTAAGACCTAATTTTTTTGCCGCAATACAAGCGTCCTTGCAAATTTCAACCAAATCACCGCCTAATGCGGGGGTAATACCGGTAAAATGGAACCAATCAGCACCTGCAAATATTTTTTCCCAATTAAAATCAGATTTTTGAGCTTTTGCTATAGCTGAATTAGCTCGGTCATAGATACATACAGAGCCTCTTTGAGAAGCACCCTTTTCATTAAAATATATACCGACACGCTCACCGCCTCGTACAATTTCAGTGGTATCAACACCGT
This sequence comes from Acutalibacteraceae bacterium, assembly GCA_045601645.1. Lineage (GTDB taxonomy): Bacteria > Bacillota > Clostridia > Oscillospirales > Acutalibacteraceae > UMGS172. The sequence goes on from JAZSAC010000131.1 coordinate 6,742, forward strand.
ATCTTCTAAGACTGTTTACAGCCGCTTGACCAATAGCGTGTGCGGGAAGCTTTGTTACGAAAGCTGCATTTAAACCGTAATTTGCAAGTGAAACAGCTACATTAGCCTCTCCACCGCCAAAAGTGAATTCTACATGATCACATTGAACAAATCGCTCGTAATTATAGGGTTGTAAACGAAGCATTAACTCACCAAAAGTAACAACCTTAGCCATAGTATTTTCTCCTTATTTTAAAATTATTTCACGTGCTTTTGCGCAAAGCTCGGTGATTTTTTCATAGTTGCCATTTGAAATATCCGATTTAGGACATACCCAAGAGCCACCTACGGCATGAATAAACGGTGCCTCAAGATATTCTTTTATATTGTCATTATTGATTCCTCCGGTAGGCAAAAATTTCACCATACCAAAAGGAGCTGATAGATTTTTCATTGCATTTAATCCACCGTAAATATTTGCAGGGAAGAATTTTATAACCTTTAACCCCATATTTACTGCAGCTGTTATTTCGGTAGGTGTTACACAACCAGGCGTAACAGCAATATTATTTTCAACACACCAAGAAACAACCTCCTGATTAAATCCCGGAGAAACAATAAACTTTGCTCCCATTTTTACTGCCTGCTTACACTGGTCTAAATTCAATACTGTACCGGCACCGACCAACATATCCGGACAGCTTTCACTTACTGCTTTTATTGCCATAGGTGCAGCCGAAGTACGAAATGTAATTTCCATAACATCAATACCGCCTTTAAGCATTGCATTAGCAGTATCAACAGCCCTGTCTGCATCTTCAATTACAACAACCGGCACTACGCCGACATTAGCCATTCTTTCTAAAACTGTCATTATATTTCCCTCCTAAAATTATACTCCGGAATATGCTGAAAATCCGGCATCAATAGGTAAAACAACACCTGTAATCGCCGAAGCAGATTTATCATCACACAAAAATAATGTCGCGCCTAAAAGCTCATGCGAATCAACAAATCTATTCATTGGTGTTCCGTTTAAAATTTTAGCACTGCGTGCAGTAGGAGTCCCGTCTTCATTAAACAACAATGCTTTATTTTGTGCAGATACTAAAAAACCGGGTGCAATTGCATTACATCTAACACCTGTACCTGCAAAATGAGTTGCCAACCATTGCGTAAAGTTTGAAATGGCGGCTTTAGCTGCCGAATATGCCGGTATTTTAGTAAGCGGTGTATATGCATTCATAGAAGATATATTTAAAATACATCCTGCCTTTTTATCAACCATATCCTTAGCAAATTCTTGTGTTGGCAACAATGTTCCTTGGAAATTAAGTTTAAAAACAAAATCAACACCATCGGGTTGTAAATCAAAAAACGATTTACCGTTTTCCTTGGCTTCATGATGGTATTCGTTGTCGGTTGTAGCACGAGGATTATTACCACCCGCACCATTAACTAAAATATCACATGAGCCTAAGTCCCTTAATACTTTTTGATGAACCTCAGCCAAAGAATCAGGCTCCAAAACGTTTGCGGAATAACCCTTACAAATAAAACCTTCTGTATTCAACTCATCAGCCAATGCAATAACTGCCGCCTCGTTTAAATCCAAAGCGGCAACCTTTGCACCACTTTGTGCAAAAGCACGTGCCATAGAGCCGCAAATTAAACCACCGGCACCGGTAATAACAACAACCTTGTCTTTAAAATCAATGTTTAACGGTAAATTCATTGCTTTTTATCTCCTTTTAATTTATCGAGCATATCCCATACTCCTAACATATACATTATTCCTAAAGCCCTGTCATATAATCCATAGCCGGGACGTACCGTACCGGGTCCCTCTCCCCATAGATGACGACCGTGGTCAGGACGTATATATCCTTCGTATCCACAATCATGATACGCCTTTAAAATATCTAAAATTCCTGTGTCTCCGTCGCAGTCTCGATGACTTGCCTCAGAAAAATCGCCATTTTCAAAATGCTTAACATTTCTGATATGTGCAAAAGCAATACGGTCACAAAAACGGGACACTATCTTTGCCACATTGTTATTCGGGTCGGCATTAAGCGAACCTGAGCAAAGGGTCAAACAGTTATACGGGTTATCAACCATTTTTAAAAACCGCTCAATATTTTCCTCATTAACTAGTAATCTCGGAAGACCGAAAATATCCCACGGTGGATCATCCATATGAATAGCCATTTTAATGTCACATTCCTCACATGTAGGCATAATGGCTTCCAAAAAGTATTTTAAATTATCCCAAAGCTTTTCGTGGTCAACATTCTGATACAATTTAAAAAGCTCATCTAGTTTTGCCATTCTTTCAGGCTCCCAACCCGGAAATGACATATTATATTTTTCGGTAAAATCAAGAATATACTTTGCCATAGCATTGTAATCATCTTGTATCATATTTTTTTCGTAATAAAGTGCCGTTGAACCATCTCCGACAGGGTGAAAAAGATTACTTCTTGTCCAGTCAAAAATCGGCATAAAGTTGTAACAAATCACCTTAACACCGAACTGTTTTAAATTTTTAATGGTTTGCTTATAATTTTCAATGTAAATATCTCTAGACGGCAATCCGATTTTAATATCGTCATGAACGTTTACCGATTCAACCACGTCCATATTAAAGCCATATGGTTTTAATTGTTGCTGAACCTCTGTAATTTCTTCGATTTCCCAAATTTCACCGGGCATCTTGTGATGCAAAGCCCACACAATGCTGTTAACTCCCGGTATTTGCTTTATGTCGGAAAGCTTAATATTGTCATTACCCTCGCCATACCAGCGAAAACCCATTTGCATTGGCATATTTACCCTCTCCTTTATAAATTAAAATATCTCTTTGCGTTATTAAACGCAATATCCTTTATAATATTACCTGCAGTTTCAATATCATCAGGATATTCACCATTTTCAATCCACTCTCCAAACAAATTACAAAGAATTCGGCGGAAATATTCATGTCTGGCATAGCTTAAAAAGCTACGCGAATCAGTAAGCATACCTATAAAATTACCCAAAACAGATAAATTTGCAAGACTGGTCAGTTGATTTATCATTCCTGTCTTATTATCATTGAACCACCATGCCGAACCGTGCTGAATTTTGCCCGGAATAGTACTGTCTTGAAATGCACCAAGTAAGGTATCAATCCATTGGTCATCAGATGGATTTAAACTATATAAAATCGTTTTAGGTAGACAATCTTCCTGCTCTAAAGCATTCATCAAGCGGTGCAATGCACTACAACTATCCGTAACACCGATACAATCAAAGCCGGTATCGGCACCCATTTTAGAAAATTGCTTTGTGTTTGGATTTCTAATACAACTAAAATGAAGTTGCATTGCCCAATCATATTTCTTATATTCTTTAGCACAAACTAAGAGTAAATACGTTTGGTATGCTTCAATTTCTTCTAAGGTTATGCATTCACCGTTAATTGCCTTATTAAACACTTTGTTTATGTCACTGATATCTGCCATTCTAAATATAATATAATCTAAACCATGGTCTGCAGCACAACATCCAAAAGCATTAAAATACTCAATACGCTTTACTAAAGCTTTTGCAACGTCTTCTGCCGATTGAATATCCATATCAGCCGATACTGAAAGCTTTTCTATATATTCTTTAAAATTCGGCTTGTGAATATTTATCGCCGGGTCGGGTCTAAAACTCGGAAAAACCTTGGTTGCAAAATCACTTTCAGCCAACAGCTTATGATATTTTAAATCGCTTGTCGGGTCGTCGGTTGTTCCAATCATATATACATTGCTGGCTTCAATTAATCCCTTTGCAGAAAAGCTTTCTTGTGCCAATTTTTCTTGCGCTAAATCCCATACTGTTTGAGCTGTTTTTCCATTCAGTGCACCTTCAAAACCAAAAAAATTCTTCAACTCCAAATGGCACCAATGATACATGGGATTTCCAATGCATTTTGGCAAACATTCGGCAAATTTTTGAAACTTTTCTCGGTCCGAAGCGTTACCGGTTATAAAATGCTCATCAACACCGTTAGA